>VGRB01000636.1 GCA_016875475.1 Deltaproteobacteria bacterium | reverse complement strand
GCCGCCTTCAGGCGGTGGAGCTTCACGGCTTCCACATCCGGAAGCCGCCGCCTTCAGGCGGGGGAGGACCTGCTAAAGCGGTCGCCTAAAGGCGAGGGCTTCAACCCTCCCAGGGGAGGACAGTGAAGCTGACGGTCGCGCAGGGGGCGGGACCTGCGCGTGGCGGGGGGGAGCGCCCAGGGCTCAAGGCGACCATTCGGCGACGCCGTCCTCCACCACCTTGCACTTCCCGGCGCACACCCAGCGCGAGTTGACGTTGTAGGTCCACGCCATCGCGTCCGTGCCGCCGGCGGACTGGGTGGTCACGAGCACGCGGTTGTCGAGGTCGCCGAACCCGGACGCGCGCTCCTTGGTCCCGGGCTTGTCGCCCTTGTTCGCGTCCATGGGGAACCAGCCGATACCCGGGAAATACGCCTCGACCCACCGGTGGTAGTCCTCGTCCCAGGACGCGTCGTCGCCGCGGACCACGAACGACCCGGCGTAGCGGGCGGGGATCCCGGCCGCACGGAGCAGCGACATCAGGGAGAACGAGTACTCGGAGCACGACCCGGTCCCACGCTCCAGCACGGTCGGGGCCGCGTTCCAGCCGCCGGCCATCTCGTACTCCAGCCGGTCCGCGACGAAGCGGTAGGCGGCCCGGGCAACCGACAGCGCGTCGGTCTCGCGCTCCTGGATCTTGCGGATCGCGCCGCGGATCCGCGGGTCGTCGATCGCGAGCTTGTCCCCGTCCGCGAGGTACGCGCGCGCGACGTCCTTCGGGACCGCGGCCGGCGCGCCCACGTCGCGCGGCAGGACCTGCCAGCGGATGCTCCACAGGCGCGCCCGCAGCGTCATCGTCACGGCCGACGACGACCCGGCCGGGACGTCCGCGAACTCGAACCTCGCGATCGGCTGCCCCCCGGCGTCCTCGGCGACCGCGGCCGGCGCCGGCACGAACGCGGGCGCGGTCAGCACCTCCTGCCAGGGCTGGTCGCGCGGGACCGCCACGAACACGGAGGCCGATCGGAGCGGGTCCGGACCGAGGTTCCGCAGCCTGTACGAGAACTCGATCGAGACCTCGCGGGGGTCGAACCGCCGCCAGGGTTTCGCGCGATCGTCGTGCGCCGCGGACACGACGGCGACCTGGTCCTTCTGGTAGTCCGCGACCGCGAGGTCGTCCCCGACGGCCGCGATCCCGATCGGGTGGGGCCCGGGCGACGGCATGCCGAAGAAGACCTCGCCGGAGCCGGGGTCGATCGCCCAGATCGTGTCGTCCGAGCGGTCCGCGGCCCACAGCACGCCGCCCGCGATCGCGAGTCCCGCGACCCCGCGCGACGGCGCCGGGATCGTCCGGATCGTGGTCCCGTCTTCCGGGTCCACCTCGTGGAACCGCCCGCCCTTCGACGCGTCGGACACCCACAGCCGGCCGCCGGCCCACGCGAGCCCGCGCGGCAGCCCCGCCTCCAGCTCGAAGCGCCGGTCGGACGCCCCGGTCGCGGGATCGACGCGGTACGCGACCCGCTCCGCGCCGTCCACGGTCCACAGGCGCGACCCGTCCCACGCGAGCCCGACCGTACGCCACGACGGCGCCGCGAGGGACCGCCCCGCCGCGCCGGTGACCGGGTCCACGGCCACGAGGCGGTCCGCCTTGTGGTCCGCGATCCACAGCGACCCGCCGTCCCAGGCGATGCCGGTCGGGCAGGTCCCGGGGGTCGGGAACGAGCGCAGCACGCGGCCGCGCTCGGCGACCGCGGGGGCGGCGGCGAGCACCAGGGTGACCGCGGCGAGCGACGCAGGCATGGCGAGCGAGGCGGTCAGGGCGCGCGGGACCATCCGGGCACCTCCTTCCGAGAAGGGTTTGACAACGGCGCGAGCCGTGAGAATCATACCGCGGGCTCGCGAGCCGGAGGTGGTCGTGCGGTACGTCAGGATTCCCGTCGGGGCGTTCGCCACGAACTGCGTGATCCTCGAGGACGAGACGAGCCACGAGGGGATCGTGATCGACCCCGGCGCGGACGCGGACGTGCTGAGGGAGCGCGTGCGCAAGCTCGGCATGACCGTGAAGCGCA
>VGRB01000635.1 GCA_016875475.1 Deltaproteobacteria bacterium | reverse complement strand
CCCCGAGGCGTCGAGCGACGCGGACTTCATGACGCCGATTCCCGACGGACCGATCATGGGCGGCGCGCCCCGGATGGCCATCGTTGGAGCGATCACCGACCACACCGCGCATCATCGCGGCGCGCTCACGGTCTACGCGCGTCTCAATAGCGTCGTACCGCCGATGCCGTACATGGAGATGTAGCCCGCGCGGCGACGGCGCGCGTCACACGTCGATCTTGAACGGCCCGGTACTCACCCGCACTTCCTGACCGGCCGCCGAGAACACGAACGTGATGTCGATCAGGAACTCGCCCATGGCGGTGGCCCATCCCGCGCCGGCATCGGCGTTGTCGCTCCACAGGCGCAGGCGGAGCCGCCCGTTGCCCGTGAACGACAACGCCGGTTCGGCGGGGTAGGGTTTCCAGCCCGGCGTGTGCGGCAGGGTCAGGTCGTTCCAGGACTCCTTCGTGGTGAGGCCCCCGCCGGTATACGGGACGAACGCGAGGGTCTTCACCTCGAGGCGTTCCAGCACGAAGGTGCCGACTCGGGTGAAGTCGAAGAACAACGTCGGCGCGAGTTGTTTGAAGACGGCCATGCAGGTGGGCGACTCCGTGGCGAAGGTCGCCCGGAAACGCGCGCGCGCCGCTTCGGATCCCGGCGGCGGGCCCGGCACCCGCGACGGCTTCTGCGCCTTCTGGTACGCCACCCACGACCGCTGATGAGCCTGCAGGCAGGTCTGGTAGGGCTCCGTCACCTCGGGATCGTCGGCCGCGAAGGCGAACGTCCGGTACTTCTTCGGACTCGCCGACTTCACGCGGAGGTGCTCGTCCTCCGCCCGCATCGTGTCGCGATAGGCGTGGGTGTTCTCCACTCCCCAGCGCATGGCGAGGGCGTCGGGAGTGGGCTGCTGGGCCGCAGCCAGGGCGAGCGCCGAGAGGCCTGCACCGATGACGCGTACCATCGCACGTCCTCCCCGGGGGGCCAGGAGTCGTACCCGTCCGGCGGCGAGACGTATGATACTCGATGTAAGGGCGGTTACGTCGCTGGCCGGACGCGCAGCATCACGGGGCCGCCGGTGGACGGAAGGCCGATGACGAGCGGGGCGCCAAGCGCGGATTCGATCGCCAGCCTCTGGCCGGTGGTCGCGTCGAACGTCTCCACCAGGTAACGCCCTGCGGGGAGGTCGAGCACCTCCTGCTGCGCCCCGACGGATGCGCGGTCGGCGGGGAGACCCGGTACCAGGAAGAACCGCGCTCCATCAGCGACCCCATCCGTGTCGAATCCCGGGCGGTCCAGCGGCCACGTCAGACACAGGGCCGCAGCCTCCGTCGGGTCGAGCCGGCGCAGGTGCCGGGTCACCGCAAGAATGCTCCGAGGCCTCGAGCGACGACGTCGGCCATCCTCGGCACCTCCTGCAGGTCGAGGCGGGCGCCTGGCACGGCCGCGTCGTTGTAGGCCGCCACGATCGCCAGCACCGTGGAGAGCTGGGCCCCGACCCGCTTCGCGAGCGGGTAGGCGGGATCGTCCACGACATCCGCGCCGGCCGGCTGTTCCACCTGCCCGGGATTCGGCGTTTCCAACAGGAACGACCGGGCTCCCGTGGCATCGCCCCACTCACGGTGCGAGAGCCCGCGGAAGTGGTCGGACGACGGCTCGATCTTCATGCTGAGCCGCTCGTCCTCCAGGGCCAGGACAGCGAGCGCGCCCAGGTCGATGTTCTTCGGGTTGGCGACGATCATCCAGGCCAGCCGCGATTCCGGCCCGGCTTCATGGAGATCGAATGCGAGATCCGCCCGCTCGGCCCTCAGCAGCTGCATTACGGCGGCGGCGATGCGTTGCGTCATCGGACCACGTTCGTCGCCAGGGTAGGCTCGATCGAGATTCCGCACCTCGTGGCCAGGAAGGTCCTCGGTGCCCTGCGGGTGCCGGAACGTCGGCGGGTCCGGTGCGCCCTGGTGTTCGACCCGTGTGCGTCGCGCCCCGTACTTGAACCGGCGCGCGCCGGAGGGTGTGGTCAGGGCGATCCACTCCGGTCCGGGTTGCCGCGGGTCGGTGTAACTCACGGCCGAGTTGT
>VGRB01000634.1 GCA_016875475.1 Deltaproteobacteria bacterium | reverse complement strand
CCCCCCGACGGCCCGGCGAACAGGAACGTGTGCCCGCGCCCGTACGGGACGATCCGGTGGAACCCCCAGTCCGCGAGCAGGTCCCGGTAGCGCGCGTGGTGCGCCACGAACTCGCGCACCACCGCCACCTGCTCGGGGGGGAGGATGACGTTCAGGATCGAGACCTCGGGCCGCTCCAGCCTTGCGACCTTCGCCACCCCCTCGGACAGCCCCTCCTCGCCGAGCACGAAGCGCGAGAACGGGGCGGACAGCTCCACCTCGCGCGCGAGCAGCCCGCCGCCCGCGAGCCCCGGCGCGTCCGCGAGCCGGACGAGGCTGTGCCGGATCATGCGCCCGGAGGGCAGGAACGCGCGCCGCTTCTCCACGCGCTCCGCCGCGGTCGCGCAGAAGTACTCGAGCGCGAGGCCGACCGTGGCGCCCAGCTCCAGCCGCTTCTGCGACAGCCTGCCCACGACCGCGGACATGCGCGGCTCGACGTGGCGTGCGAGCGCGAGCACCAGGCAGCGAAGCTCGAACCGGTCCAGCCGGAACCGCTTCCGCGCGGTCGCGAGACGCACCCCGTCCGCCTCGGACAGCGACTCCTCGAAGGACTCCCAGGCCGCCTCGGCCGCGGGGCGCTCCGGGCTACCCGGCGGCGCGGAGAGCAGCTTCAGGACCGCGACGACGCCGTCCGCCAGCACGTCAGCGGGCGCGTCGTTTCCGAGTCCTTCCGCCGGGTTTGCGTCCGGGGGCGTGGGCCGTGTGGGCTCCATGGTCCTCCCGCGTCCTGCGGCCAAGGTCCGCGATCAGGCCTTCGAGCAGGTCCGCCAGCTCGCGTCCGGGGTCGGAGTCCGGCTCCCCGGGCTCGCCCTCCGCGGTCGCGCTCGCAGCGGCCGCACCCGCCGCGTCTTCCCCCGCGGCGCGCCGGGCGGCCAGGCCCCTGGACAGCGCTTCCGCGAGCTGGTCCACGGCCGCGCGCCCGAACGCCTTCAGGATCCGCGCGCCCTTCTCCGCGGCGTCCGGCGCCGCCGGGTCGTAGGTCAGCCTCCCGTCCGGCTCGAGCAGGTCCGCGACCTCGGGCTTCATGCGATCGCGCAGCTCGGTGAGCCAGGCTGGGACGGCATCGGGCGTCGATGCGGGGCGCGGGTCGTCGGCCATGGGGCTCGCTCCGTTCCGCCGCCGAGTCTAGATCGTTTCGGCCGGGGTGAACACGGTGTCGGGCGGAGTGTCGGGCGGGGCGGCGACGTGCTCCGGTCGGCCCTGCTGCCCGGCCTCGAGGTCACGCTCTCCGAGGTCTTCCCGCCGCGGCGGCAGGTGCGCCCCCCTCCCCCGGCGCGGGGCCGCGCGCCGCGACCAGCACCAGCCACCCGGCCGCGGCGATCGCGACGACGATCCAGACGACGCCCCAGACCACGGGCGGAAGCGGAATGATCCTCGACATCTGCGACGCGTCGGAGGTCGGCACGGTCCGCGAGATCAGGTCGTCCTTGATGTCGAACACCGCATACAGGCAGCTCACGAGCCCGAGGAACCTCAACACGAGGTCGTTCACCCGGTCGGACAGGTAGCGCGCCATGGCGATGAGCGCCGCGCCCGCGATCGCGCTGAACACGAACCCGAACAGGTTGCGGACCCACACCGCGGTCACCACCAGGATCGCGACGCCGATCCCGGCCGCGATCGCGCGGTCGTGGCGGGTCCGCGAGGCCCCGACCAGGATGAGGCCGCCGAGCAGCATGCTGCCGAGGTAGCCCGCCGGCAGCACGACGAGGTCCCACCCGCCGCGCGACCAGCACGCGCCGCCCACGCCGCTCGACAGCTCGATCCGGTCGACGCTCCCGCCGGTCGCGACCGCGGCGAGCGCGTGGCCCAGCTCGTGGAGCAGGACCGTGAAGAGCTTGAGCGGGTAGAGCCAGTCCCACAGGGCGAGCGCGACCGCCAGCATCGCCGCGAGCAGGCCGAGGCTGCGGAGATCGATCGGGCGCTTCGGCGCGGCGGCGCTCACGGTCCCTCCTCGCCGGTCAGCGCGGCCACCTCGGCCGCGAACGCCGGGTACGCCGCGAGCAGGTCGGCGCGCCGGGG
>VGRB01000633.1 GCA_016875475.1 Deltaproteobacteria bacterium | reverse complement strand
ACACGATCGAGCAGTAGTCGAGCGGGAAGCCGCGCGAGCCCGCCTGCGACGCGCACGACAGCCCGACCGCGTGGTTGCCCGCGATGGCGCAATCCTGGCGGCACCAGTTGTTCACGATGAGCTGCAGCTCGACCCCCCCCGCGGCCTTGCGCATGGCCTCGAGCACCTTCAACTCGCGGTGGATGCCGACCTCCGAGACCACGATGTAGTCCGCGCCGTTCTCGACCCAGAAGCGGACCTTGCGCGCGTTGTCCGTGAAGCGGTGGGACGACACGCGCACCTTCAGCCGGGGGTGGCGGCGCTTCACGAGCCTCAGGAAGAACACGTTCGCGACGGTGACCGAGTCCACGCCGATCCCGTCGAGCCAGTCGAGCATCTCGTCCATCCGGCGCTGCCCCTCGCGCGTGTACTCGGTGTTCCCCATCGAGGACGCGTTGAGCAGGTAGTTGAACGCGATGCCGCGTGCGTGGGTCTTGCGGACGAAGGCCTCCAGCGCGGGCCGGTCCACCTCGGGCAGGTAGAAGGACGGCCGCCCCCCGCCGAAGTAGTCGGACGTGAGCTTCCCGTAGATCTCGTAGACCGGGTACGGGGCGAGCCCGTCGAGCAGCGCCGAATCGAAGTTGCAGGCGACCGAAAGCCTCATTTGCGACCTCCTCGTAGCCGGCGCACGCTTCCGCCGGCGGCGTCCCCGTCCCAGCAACTTCCGGACCGGACGGCTCGGCGCGGCTCGACGCGGTGCCGGGCCGCGGGGAGGCGGGTGCGGGCCGTGCGGAAGGGCACGGGAGTGCGGAAGCGCACGGTTCGGGGAGGGCGCGGGAGAGGAAGCGGGCTCGGGCACGGGAGGGGAAGCGGGGGCGGGCTCGGGCTCGGGTACGGGTACGGGGAAGACGTGTCGGGTGGCACGGGGATTGCGAAGCGGGCGGCGGGATCCGATCGGGAGGACTGCCATGGACGGCGGCGACGGGCGAGGGGAGCTGGACGGCCTGCGGGGGAGGCTCGACGAGATCAACGCGGCCGTGTTGCGGCTGCTCTGCGAGCGCGGCCGCATCGTGGCTCGCGTCCGCGACCTGAAGGAGCGGTCCGGGGCCGAGATGTTCAACCCGGCCCGGGAGCGCGAGATGCTGGACGCGCTGGTCGCGGCGAACGAGGGGCCCTTCCCGGACGCGGTGGTGCGTCACCTCTTCAAGGAGGTCTTCCGGGCGTCGCTCGCGATGATGGAGCGGAGCGGCGTGGAGGCGCTGCGCGTCGCGCGCGGGAGCGGCCCGGAGGTCGTGGTGCGGGTCGGCGATCGGGCCATCGGCGGCGAGCGGCCCGTGCTGATCGCGGGTCCGTGCGCGGTGGAGGACGAGGAGCAGGTGCGCACGGTCGCGCACGCCCTGGCGGCGATGGGCGTCGAGTTCCTGCGGGGGGGGGCGTTCAAGCCCCGCACGTCGCCGTACGCGTTCCAGGGACTCGGCGAGGAGGGGCTCCGGATGCTCTCGGAGGCGGGCCGCGAGGCCGGGCTCGCGACCGTCAGCGAGGTCGTGGACACGCGGACCGTCGAGGTCGTGGCCCGGTACGTGGACGTGCTCCAGGTCGGGTCGCGCAACATGGCGAACTACGAACTGCTGAAGGCGGTCGCGGTCGCGGGCAAGCCGGTGCTGCTGAAGCGCGGGTTCGCGGCCACCCTCGACGAGTTCCTGCAGGCGGCCGAGTACCTCGCGCTCGCGGGCAACGAGCAGATCGTGCTGTGCGAGCGCGGGATCCGGACGTTCGAGCGCGAGACGCGCTACACGCTGGACCTCGCGGCCGTGCCGCTGCTCCGCCGGATGTCGCGGCTGCCGGTGGTCGTGGACGCGAGCCACGCAGCCGGGCGGCGCGACATCCTGCCGGCGCTGTCCAGGGCGGCCTTCGCCGCGGGCGCGGACGGGCTGATGCTGGAGGTGCACCCGAGGCCGGAGGTGGCGCGGTCGGACAGCCAGCAGCAGCTCGACCTGCCCTCCTTCGCGGCGCTGGCGACGGAGCTGGAGCCGCTCAGGTGCCGCAGGTATCCGGCGCCTTGCGCCGGCGGTGGGGCACCATGACGCGGGT
>VGRB01000632.1 GCA_016875475.1 Deltaproteobacteria bacterium | reverse complement strand
GGCGCGGCGGCGGCGGGGGCGGCGGGCGCGGCGGCGGGCGCGGCGGCTGCGGGGACGGCCGCGCCGGGCGCGCCGTCCGGGCTCACGCGCAGCAGGGGGAGCGAGGCCCCGGCGAGCGCGACCGACAAGGCGGTCACGACCGCGAACGGGACGGGGCCCGCACCGACCGACAGGGCCACGCCGGGGGCGAACGCGACCGCCGCGAGCGTCCACGCGAACGTGATGCGGGCCAGCGCCGCCGGCGAGAACCGCTCGGTCAGCGACGGCAGGCCGGCGGCCGCGTATTCGTCGCCGTGGCGCATCACCAGCAGCCAGAAGTGCGGGACCTGCCACAGGAACAGGAGCGTCGCGACCAGCCAGATCGCCGGGTCGTCCAGCGACCCGCCGGCCGACACCCATCCCACCATGGGGGGGATCGAGCCGATCGCGGCGCCCGGGACGACCGCGAACGCGGTCACGCGCTTGAGGCCGGCGTAGCCCCCGTTGTACCAGGCCATCGCGAGCGCGGTCAGGCCCATGGCCGACAGCGGGTACGTCGACACCGTAGCGAGCGCCGCGAACCCGAGCAGCGCGAGCACGGTCGCGACGAACACCGCGGTGGCCCGGTCGATGCGGCCGCCGGGCAGCGGCCGCGACGCGGTGCGCGCCATGCGGGCGTCCCGCGCGGCGTCCTGGACCTGGTTCAAGGCGGAAGCGGACGTGGCCGCCAGCAGCGTCCCGAGCAGGCACCAGCCGAGGTCCGCGGTGACGCGGCCGTCGAACAGCAGGAACCCCAATGCCGTCGTCAGGGTCACGGCCGCCGAGATCGGGAGCTTGGTCAGGACGATGACGTCGCGGAGCAGGGCGATCATGGGGCCGCACCGGACCCGCCGACGCCCGGCTGCCGCTCGCGCACGACCGCCTCCATGGCGGCCTCGATCGGCATCTGCGGGGTCAGCCGCACCTGGTCGCGGCGCGCGGGATCGAACTCGGGGAAGCGCGCGGCGAGGCGCGCGAGGTCGTCCGGCTCGGGCTCGGGCCGGGGCCCCGGCGCGAGCGACACGACCCGCCGCATCAGGGCCACGCGGTCGCGAACCGGCAGGTACCGGAACGGGCGCATCATCGTGCCGGGCAGGCCCTCGGACAGGGTCATCAGGATGTCGGACCTCTTCGTGCCGCGCTTCCAGCCCGGGAGCGACGCGAGGTTGCGGGCGCCGTACGGCCCTCCCCCCCGGCCCTCGGCGCCGTGGCACGCCTTGCAGTAGGTTGCGAACAGGGCGCGCCCGTCCTGCCCCCCCAGCTCCTCGTCGTCCGCGTCGGCGGCCTCGGCCGCGGCGACGGGCTCGCCGAGCCCCCGGACCTGCTCCTCCATCCAGCGCTCGAACGCCTCGGGCTCGACCACGCGCACCTTCGAGATCATCCGGGAGTGCTCGTCCCCGCAGAACTCGGCGCAGAACACGCTGTACTCGCCGGGCGTGTCCGCGTTCAGCCACGTGAAGGTCTCCATGCCCGGGACCGCGTCCTCCTTGATCCGGAAGGCGGGCACGTAGAAGCTGTGGATCACCTCGTCGGGCGCGGAGGTGATGGTCAGCCTCACGGGCCTGCCCCGCGGGACCACCAGTTCGGGCGACGTGACGTGCCGGTCCGGGTACTCGAACGACCAGTACCACCGCTGCGCGTGCACGGAAACGTCCATCGAGTCGGCGGGGGGGGTGCGGAGCGCCAGGAAGTCCCGGTACCCGAACCAGAACATGCCCATCACGATCACGACCGGGACCACGGTCCAGACCACCTCCAGCGCGAGGTGGCCGGGGATGTGGCGCGTCCGCGTCACCCGCGATCGCCGGAAGCGGATCACGAAGACGATCATCAGCGAGACCACGAACACGAACAGCGCCACGCAGACCGCGACGATCCAGAGCAGGGACGAGTCCACGTTGCGCGCGAGCTGGGAGGCGGCGGTCCCGAGCATCGTCAAAGCCTCACTGGTAGCGGAACACGAGGTCCGCGAACGTCAACCCGAAGAAGACCGCGAGCCCGGCCAGGGCCACGCCGATCGCCACCGGGATCACCCTCCGCTCCCAGCGCACGTGC
>VGRB01000631.1 GCA_016875475.1 Deltaproteobacteria bacterium | reverse complement strand
GCCTGGCCTGCCTGCTGACCGGGATCCGTGCGCTCGAGCCCGCGCCCGACCACGTCCGCCTGCTGTGGGGCGGCGTGGCGCGCCACACGGCCGCCGAAGCCATCGCCGCCTGCCGCGAGGCCCGCGTCGACGAGCTGTGCCTGGTCGTCCGCCCCGAGGCCCTGCGCCTGCCCGACCGCGGCGCCTGGTTCCCGGGCAACCTCGCGGAGGTCGCGGACGCCCTGGAGCGCCTCGCCCGGCCCGTCGCGCCGTCGCCCATGTCCGTCGCGCCGTCGCCCGTGCCCGTCACGCCGTCGCCCGTGCCCACCGCGTTGTCGCCCGTGCCCACCGCGCCGCCGCCCGTGCCCACCGCGCCGTCGCCCATGTCCGTCGCGCCGTCGCCCGTGCCCATCGCGGCGCCGTCGCCCGGGCCCATCGCGCCGTCGCCCGCGCCCGTCACGCCGTCGCCCGTGCCCACCGCGGCGCCGTCGCCGGTGCCCGTCGCGCCGCCGCCCGTGCCCTTCGCGCCGCCGCCCGTGCCCTTCGCCGCGCCGTCGCCGGTGCCGTCCCTGTTCATCGAGCTGAACACCCTGTTCGCGCCCGAGTTCCGGATGTCGCGCGACGACCTGCTCTCGCTGCTCGACCGCCTGCGCACCGCGGGCGGCACGACCCTCTACCTGTCGGCGGCCGAGGTGCTGGACGGCCGCGTCCCCCCGATCGACCCCGCGTTCAAGTCGCGCGTCGCCGCCGCCCTGCCCTCCCTGCTCGATTCGGTGCGCGGCCGCGGCGTCGTCCCCGTACTCGTGCGCGCCGACGAGTGCGTGGGCCAGCGCGTGCCCGGGTCCATGGAGTCGATCGCGGCCGGGATCGTGCCGGACGTGACCGACTGGTCGCCCGAGCTGGTCCGCCACGAGGCCACGGAAGGCGAGTACGGCTGGGTGCTCTGGTCGCTGCCGACGTGGCTGTTCCGGGCTCCGCCGTTGGGGTAGGCTTGGGGCTCGATCGTGGCTTTCCGGCTGCCCGAGCCATCCACACCCAACACGCCGTATCTGTTGCTCAATGGCAACACAGATCGGACCTCGCCTCTCCGCATCTGCCTCGTCGTATTGCAGTACGTCAATATTCGTATTGACACCGGCGCCTATCCCAGTCGGACTCCACCCATGAGCCGGCCGACAGTCACCCCCGGCAGCTCCTGGCGCCCCCTCGGGAAGGTGGCCGAGAGCATCTTCGTCGGGCTGGCGCCCTCGCGCCGGGAGCCGCCGCCCGGGAACCGCAGCGCCGTGCTGCCGGTCATCAACGCGCGCGACCTGGCCGACGGCCGGCTCGCGCCTGCGGGCTCGCTCGAGGTCCGGCGCTTGCCGAGCGAGGACGCGGCCGACCGGTACCGGGTCCGCCGCGGCGACATCGTGCTGACGTGTCGGGGTACGCTGCTGAAGCTCGCACTGGTCCCCCCCGAAGCGGACGGGGCGGTCCTGAGTTCGAACCTGATCGCGATCCGTTGCGGACCGGACCTGGCCGCCCCCGTGCTCCTCGCGTTCCTGGACAGCCCGCGCGGTCGCGCGGCCCTGCTCGGCGACAACCGGACATCCACCGTGGGTCTCGGCCTGAGTCCCGCGAGCGTTGCGCGCATCGAGGTCCCGGTCCCGACGCGGGAGGCCGGGCAGCGGATCGCGGAACTGGTGGACGCCGCCGATCGGTGCCATGCCGCCGCGATTGACTCGGCGAGGCTGCGACGCGCGCTCGCCCGCGAGGTCGCAATGTCGATGCTGGTCGGCCCCGCCAATCGCGGGCCGTCGCGTAGGAGGTGACCCATGGGAACCCTGACCGTCGCCCGGCTGAACGCCCACTTGTGGGCGGCCGCGGACATCCTCCGCGGCTCGATCGACTCCTCGGACTACAAGCACTTCATCTTCGGCTTCCTCTTCCTGAAGCGCCTGTCCGACCGCTTCGAGGAGGAGGCGGAGAACCTGGTCGCCGAGGGAGAACCCTCCGAGGTCGCATGGAACGACCCGGACGAACACCAGTTCTTCGTGCCCGAGCGGGCCCGGTGGGCCGCGATCGGCCGCCTGACGCACGACGTCGGCGACGCCCTGAACAAGGCGT
>VGRB01000630.1 GCA_016875475.1 Deltaproteobacteria bacterium | reverse complement strand
CTCGTGTGCGTGGACCTGCGACTCGTCCGGCGAGTGCTGGAGCGACCTGGAGTGCGCGTCCCACCCGCCGCTGAACGAGTGCCCGGGCGGGTTCTTCGCGTGCGTGGACGACGTGTGCGAGTGGAACTGCCCTCCTCTCCCCCCCCCGGATGCGTCCTCCGACGCGGCCGCCGAGCCCGACCCCGAACCCGAGCCCGAACCCGAGCCCGAACCCGAGCCCGAAGCGGCCGATGCCGCAGCCTCTCCCCCCCCCGACGAGGCGACCGCCGACGCCCCCGCCCAGGCCGAGCCGGCCGCCCCCGGCCCCGACGCGGCGGCGTCGCCCGACGTCCCTGCCGAGGCGGTCGCGCCGTCGGACCCGCGGAAGGCGGCGGGGTCGGGCGGATGCGGGGCGGGCCCCGGTGCGGCGTGGCCGTGGGCGATCCTGCTTGCAGCGCTTGCCCTTACGGCGTCGCGGCGGACGCCGGCGAGGGCGGCGGCTCGGGGGTCCAGGTCCGCGTGTACGAGAAGTTGAGCGGCAGCATGTTCTGGAGCTGGAACTCGTCCGTCACCTGCGGCACGCGCAGCGCCCGGAACTCGTAGTCCAGCGACGCCCACGACACCAGCTTGAACGACACCTTGGCGCCCAGCTCGACGTTCGTCATCTCGAACGCCCCGCGGTCGTCGCCCGGATCCTTCTCGCGGATGAACGGGGTCAGGGCCTCGGCCCAGGTCTTGTACGAGCGTCAGCCGGTCCGCCGTCCTGTATGTCTCCCTCCTTCGTGCCCCCCCGAGTGCACCGGCCCGCGCGGAGGACGCAAGCACGTTGCGCGCGCGCCGGCCTTGAACGCGCCCCGAGCGCGGTTCCGGACAGAGCGCGCCGCGCCGAGGCGCGGCGCGCTCGGCGGCCGCTAGGCGGCCGCGCAAGGGGGGTGGCCCGCGCCCCGCAACGCGGGGCGGCGGGCAGGGGGGCGAGCCGCGCCCCCCTCCGATCGATGTCCCTGGGGCCTGCCGGGTCGGGAAGGTGGGGTACGCGTCTCGACGGGAGTCGTTCGGGACCGCCTGCCGGGCGGGCCGGGCGACAGGGCGGAATGCTCGGACAGGGTCGCCGATCCGCCCGGCTCGCGCCGATCGTGTAGAATTTCCGCCTGCCAAGGGCGCCCCGCCTCTTCGCGCCCTCGGCCCGCGCCGTGGCTTCGGCGCGCGCCGCCCCGTGACGCACGGGACGGGCGCGAAGAGGGCGGAGGGCGATGAGCCGGTTCAAGCTGTTCCGCAATGCCCTGGCGGTCGTGACGATGGACGACCGCGACACGGTGGTGCCGGGCGGCGAGGTCCTGGTCCGCGACAACGTGATCGAGGCCGTGGGCGTGCGCGTGCCCACGCCGCGCGGCGTCACGATCGAGGTGATCGACGCGACCGACAAGGTGGTGCTGCCCGGGCTCGTGAACACGCACCATCACCTGTACCAGACGCTGACCCGCAACCTCCCGCGCGTCGCCGACGCCAAGCTGTTCGACTGGCTGGTCGAGCTGTACGAGGTGTGGCGCGGGCTCGACGCGGACGCGGTGCGCGCGGGTGCCCTGGTGGGCGTCGCCGAGCTGCTGCTGACCGGGTGCACCACGACCACGGACCACTTCTACGTGTTCCCCGCGGGCCAGCCCGGCACGCTGCTCGACGAGACCGTCCGCGCGGCGGCCGACCTCGGGATCCGGTTCCACCCGACCCGGGGCAGCATGAGCCGCGGTCGCAGCCAGGGGGGACTGCCGCCGGACGACGTCGTGCAGGACGAGGACACGATCCTCGCGGACTGCGCGCGCGTCATCGATCGGTGGCACGACCCGTCGCCGCTGTCCATGTGCCGCGTCGGGCTCGCGCCGTGCTCGCCGTTCTCGGTGACGACGGACCTGCTCCGCCGGACCGCGGAGCTGGCGCGCAGCCGCGGCGTCATGCTGCACACGCACCTCGCAGAGACGCACGACGAGGACGACTACTGCCTGGGCACGTACGGGATGCGGCCGCTCGACTACATGGAGAGCGTCGGCTGGCTCGGGCGCGACGTCTGGTACGCCCACGGCATCCACTTCGACGACGCGGAGCTGGACCGGCCCC
>VGRB01000629.1 GCA_016875475.1 Deltaproteobacteria bacterium | reverse complement strand
GGAACTCGGACGCGATCGACAACCTGATCTCGCTGCACGGCGAAGACGACGAGGTGCAGTCCCTGGTCGCCCTCGTGCTGAGGAAGTCGGACCTCGTCCAGGACCCGGCCGAGCGCGCGGCCCTGCTGCTGAACGCCGGCGACCTGTACGCGCACCGGCTCGCTGGTTCGGACGAGGCGGTGTCCTCGTACCGCGGCGTGCTCGACATCGAGCCCGGCAACGTCCGCGCGCTCGAGGCCCTGGAGGTGCTCTACGGCCGCGCCGAGAAGTGGGACGAGCTGATCGACGTGCTCGGCCAGAAGGCGGATCACGCCCCGACCGACGCCGCCAGGATCGCGGCCCTGAAGAAGAAGGGCCTGACGCAGCACGAGCAGAAGGGCGACACCACCGAGGCGATCGCGACCTTCAACCACGTGCTCGACATCGACCCGACGGACGTCGAGGCGCTCCGCACGCTCGACCGGCTCTACTCGGCGGTCGAGGACTGGAACAGCCTCTACACCACCCTGGAGCGCCTGTACGCGCTGCTGGGCGGCGACGAGCAGCTCACGGTCCACTACCGGATGGGCCGCCTGCTCGAGCGCGAGCTGGGCGACGCGATCCGCGCCGTGGAGACCTACCAGGCCATCCTGGACCTCCACCCGGACAACCGCGACGCGGTCGACGCCCTCGAGGGGATGGTCCGCGCGGGCGACGACGGCTCGCACGACGCCTTCCGCGTGCTCGCGCCGACGCTGTCCGACCGCGGCGAGTGGCCGCGCCTGTACGCGGTCTACGACGCGGTGACCGAGCGCGAGGACGACGTCGCGCACAAGGTCACCAACCTGCTCACGATGGGCGAGATCGCCGAGCGCCACATGCTCGAGCCGCTCCGCGCGTTCGAGTGCTACGGGCGTGCGTTCTCGGCCGACCCGCTGGCGCAGGAGGCGCTCGAGAAGCTCGAGACGCTCGCGGACGCGCACGGGCTGTGGGACGGCGTTCCGGACCTGCTGAACGGCGCCGCGGGGACCATCGAGGGCACCCCCGACGCGCTCCGCCTGCGCCTGCACGCCGGCCGCGTCCAGCGCGACCGCCTGCGCGACCTGGAGGCCGCCGCGCGGTCCTTCGAGGCCGTGGTCGCGGACTTCCCGGACAACCGGGACGCACTGTCCGCGCTCGACGCGCTCTACGTCGAGTTGGACAAGCCGGCCGAACTGGCCCGCGTGCTCAAGGCCGAGATCGACGCGACCGGCGACGCGGACGAGAAGGTCGCCTTCCTGCTCCGGCTCGGCACCGTGTCCGAGTCCCGCCTCGACTCCACGCGGGCCGCGCTCGACGCGCGCCGCGAGGTGCTCTACCTGAAGCCCGCCCAGTGGGAGGCGGTCCGCGAGCTGCGCCGGATGTTCGACGCCGGTTGGCACAAGGCGGAGATCCTCGAGCTGCTGGAGCCCATCTACCGCGACCAGTCCGAGTGGGTCGACCTCGCGACGGTCTACGAGTCGGTCATCCCGGCGGTCGAGGACCCGGGCGAGCGGAAGCTCGTGTTGTTGAGGCTCGGCGAGACGTGGCTGGAGCGCCTCGGCGACAAGCCCGCGGCGATCGGCTGGTTCGGCATGGCGCTCGCGCTCGACCCGGGCGACGAGGCCCTGCTGGTGCAGGTCGAGCTGCTCGCGGACCAGGCGGGCGCGTGGGCGCAGTACGAGGACGTCCTGCTCGCGGCCGCGTCGTCGGCGGGCGAGGAGGGCGAGCGCCGCCTCTACCTGTGGCACAAGGCGGCGGACTGCGCGCGCGACCGGATCGGCGACCTCGGCCAGGCCGAGAAGATCAACAAGTGGATCCTCGACGTGGACGCGGCGGACCGGCAGTCCCTGTCCGCCCTGGACGCGATGTACGAGGGCCAGGGCCGGTGGCACGACCTGCTGTCCGTGCTGCACCGCGAGTGCGAGTCGTCCTCGTTCGACGACGAGCGCATCGGCTTCTACATGCGGGCGGCCGGGGTCCAGCGCGACCGGACCCAGGACCTGGACGGCGCGGTCGAGTCCTTCCAGGCCGTGGTCAGGATGGACGACCGCCACCGGGGCGCGCTCGAGGCCCTGGCGGACCTGCACGACGTGCGCGAGGAGCACCAGCC
>VGRB01000628.1 GCA_016875475.1 Deltaproteobacteria bacterium | reverse complement strand
AGCGCGGCGTTCCCGTAGCGCGGCGTACCCGTAGCGCGGCGTGTGCCCGTAGCGTACCCGTGGCGCGGCGGCGGCGCCCGTGGTATCTTCCTCGCCGTCTTTCCGGAGCGGAGGAAGGTCGGATGGCTCGCAGGATCCTCGCACTGGCAACGATCGCGGCGGTCGCGGCGGCGCTCGCCCTCGGGATGGCGTGCCGCAAGCCCGCCAAGGTGATCCTCACCAAGGACCAGCGGTCTCGCATCGAGGACAACATCCTCAAGGAGGCGCCGAAGCCGAAACACGTCGTCGGCGCCAACTTCGGGGACAACATCCGGCTCCCCGCCATCGACCTGTCCTCGGACAAGGTCAAGCCCGGCGAGCAGCTCACCATCACGTGGTACTGGGAAACGCTCAAGGAGACGCCCGGCGAGTGGAAGGTCTTCGGCCACCTGGAACTGCCCGGCGGCAAGCGCATGATCCTCGACCATACCCCCGTCGGCGAGCTGTACCCGATCGGGCAGTGGAAGAAGGGCGAGATCATCCGCGACGTCCAGAAGGTCACCGTCGACGCCGAGGCCAAGGCCGGCCAGGGCACCCTCTGGGCCGGGATCTTCAACGAGGAGATCTACCGCGAGCGCGGCGGCGGCGACCGCATGCAGCTCGTCAACAAGGACAAGGTCACCAACGACGGCGACAACCGCGTGCGCGCCGTCCAGTTCGCGGTCGATGCGGCGGGTGGCGCGGCGGCGGCCAAACCCCCGGCCGCAATCAAGGCGTTCAAGGCCGCCGGCGCGATCGCGGTGGACGGCAAGGCCGACGAGGCCGACTGGACCGCCGCCACGACGAACGGGCCGCTCGGCACCGCGGACGGGAAGGCCGCCGATCCCAAGCGCGCCACGTCCCTTCGCGTGACGTACGACGACAAGGCCCTCTACTTCTTCTTCCACGTGCTCGACCCGGCCATCGAGGCCACCTTCAAGGACCGCGACGCGGAGCTGTGGACCCAGGACGCCATCGAGATCTACCTGGACCCGGGCACCGACGCGAAGGACTACGCGGAGCTGCAGGTCTCGCCCGCGAACGTCGTATTCGACGCGCTTTTCAAGTCGCACCGCACCCCGGACTGGAAGGAGGCGAAGTCCTGGACCGCCGAGGGCATGCAGACCGCGGTCGTCGTCAACGGCACCGTCAACAAGGCCGATGACCAGGACACCGCCTACGACGTCGAGGTCGCGGTCCCGTTCGCCGCGGTCCCCGGCTGGGCCAAGCTGCCTCCCGACGCCGGCACCACCCTGCGCGTCAACTTCTTCCGCATGGACGCGGAGGGCGGCAAGATCGCCGGCGCCCAGGCGTTCTCGCCGGCCGGCGGCGACTTCCACGACCTCTCCAAGGCCGGCACGCTCGAGTTGGCCGGCGTGAAGCCCGCGGCCGCCCCGACGCCCGCGGCCGCCCCGACGCCCGCGGCCGCTCCGACGCCCGCCCCCGCGCCCGGCGCCCCCTCTTCCGCGCCCGGCGCCGCCGCCCCCGGCGCACCGCTCGCGCCCGCGGCCGGCTCACAGCCCCTGAAGGTCCAGGTCGCCCCCGGCATCATCAAGGGCGCCACCGGCATCCGCGCGCACACCGGGATGCCGCCCGCGTCCAAGGCCCCGGGCAAGTGACGCCCGCCCTTCGCCGCCCCATCGCGAGCGCACGACGCCACACCAGCGATCGGAGGTCCGCCCCGTGAAGACCGGAGAAGCGTTCGAGGCCCTCGTCGACGTCATGCGCCGCCTCCGCGCGCCGGACGGCTGCCCCTGGGACCGCGCCCAGACGCCCGCGACCCTGAAGACCTACCTGGTCGAGGAGGCGTACGAGGTCCTCGAGGCGATCGACGAGTCCGACCCCGACAAGCTCAAGGAGGAGCTGGGCGACCTGCTGCTCCAGGTGATCTTCCTGTCCGAGATCGCGGAGGAGGAAGGCCGCTTCGACGTCGCGGACGTCTGCGCCGCGGTCACCGGGAAGCTCTACCGCCGCCACCCGCACGTGTTCGGCGACGCGAAGGCCGCGGACGCGACCGAGGCCTACGGCCGCTGGCAGGCGCTCAAGCGCAAGGAAGGGAAGGGCACCCTCGCCGGCGTCCCCCCCAACCTCCCCG
>VGRB01000627.1 GCA_016875475.1 Deltaproteobacteria bacterium | reverse complement strand
CGCCGGCGCGCGGGGGTGGTCGTGAGCCCGAGCCGGCCGAACGCGGTCGCGAGGCGGGCGACCCACACCGGCCGGACGCCGCCGTGGAGCGACACATCCGACAGGCCGGGCAGGTTGCGCGGCACGGACACGGACTCGGCGTGTCCCGTGTAGAACACGGTCTGCCGGCCGATCGGCTCCGGGAAGACCACCTCCTTCTCGCCCGCGCCGCAGCGGACCCGGACCTCGCGGCCGTCACGCCACTGCAGCGTCTCGCCCTCGAAGATGTGCATCACGTGCAGCACGTTCGCCGGTCCGACCGATTCGTCCGACCCGCCGGTCCACGCGATGTGGATGCGGTCCGGCCGGTCCATGGACCGGTACCCCTTCTTCGCGAGCAGGTTCGTCAGCCCGGGCGAGTTGCCGAGCCCGGTCACCACGGTCACGCCGGCGGCCCGCGCGCGGTCGTGGAGCGCGGAGACCGCGAGGTACGCGTCGTAGTCGTCCGCGATGGACACGTAGTGCACGCCCGCCCCGATGCACGCCTCCGCGATCGGGGCCTCGAAGCGGTAGAACGGTCCGACGTACCCGAGCACCACGCCCGCGCCCCGGACCGCCGAGGCGAGCGACGCGGGATCGGTCGCGTCGGTGCGGACCGCCTCGTACCGCGGCCCGAGCCCGGCCGCGAGCGCGCGCACGCGCTCCTCCGCGATGTCCGCCAGCACCACCCGCTCGACGCCGTCCTCGGCCGCCAGCAGCGGCAGGATCGGCTTCGCCATGTCCGCGCACGCGCCCAGCACGACGAGCTTCATGCGATCTCCCCTCCCACGGCTCCGTCCAATGTACCATACGGGCCGGGACGAACGGGGACCGGAGATGCGACGACGGATCGGATCGGCGTTCCTGGCGACCGCGGCGATCCTGTGCGGGGGGTGCGGCGGCGACGACGGCGGGGGAGGCGCGCCCGCCTTCACGGTCGCGACGTACAACGCGGGCCTCGCCACCGGGTTCGTGGAGTACGCGGACGAGCGCCTGCCGCTGATCGGCCCGGCCGTGGCCGCGCTGGACGCGGACGTGGTCTGCCTCCAGGAGGTGTGGACGCAGGCGCAGGCGGACGCGGTCCTGGCCGCCGCGAAGGACGCGTTCCCCCACCAGTACTACGAGGTCACGAAGGGCGAATGGGGGGACACCGCCGCGGCGTGCAGGGAGGCGGAATCCGGCCCGCTCGGGGCATGCGCGAAGAAGCGCTGCGGCGACAAGGCGCCGGGCGATCTGGCCAAGTGCGTGCTCGGCAACTGCAAGCCCGAGTTCGACGCCCTGTCTTCCCCGTGCGTGACGTGCGTCGGCGCGAACGTGGGCAAGGCGCTCCAGGAGATCCTCGACGCCTGCGCGAAGCCGGGCGCGGCGGTCTGGACCTACGACGGCCGCAACGGCCTGATCCTGCTGTCGAAGCACCCGCTGTCCGGCACGGAGTACAGGCGGCTCGACTCGTACCTGATCGTGCGCGTGGTCCTGCACGCGGTCGCGGCGGTCCCGGAGGCCGGGAGCGTCGACGTGTTCTGCACGCACACGACCGCGGACTTCGGGACCGAGGTTCCGTACGCGGGCAAGGACGCGTCCTGGGGCGAGGAGCAGGGGAAGCAGCTCGACGCGATCCTCGGCTGGATGGGCGAGCGCGAGGACAAGGCCACGCCGACCGTGCTGCTCGGCGACCTGAACTGCGGCCCGGCCAAGGGGTCGGTCACGGCCGTCCACCCGGAGAACTTCGCGAAGCTCGCGGCCGCGGGCATGGCCGTGCCGTACGCGGACCAGGGCGACCCGGCGTGCACGTTCTGCGGGTCGAACCCGCTCGTCGGGGACGACGGCAGCGAGGTCATCGACCACGTCGCGGTCGCGCACCCGGCGGCCGGGACCGCGTACGAGCCGGCCCGCGTGCTCGACCAGCCGGTCACGATCCAGTCGGGCGGCCAGCCGGTCGAGACGCGGCTGTCGGACCACTACGGCGTGAAGGTCCGGATCACCCTGCCCTGACGAGTCCCCGAGGTGTCCTCATGCGAAGAAGCCCCGGGATCGCGGCCGCCGCCATCGTCCTCGCCGCAATCGCGTGCCGCGGGGGGGCGGACGGCGAACGGGGC
>VGRB01000626.1 GCA_016875475.1 Deltaproteobacteria bacterium | reverse complement strand
CGGCGCGTCCGCGGTCGTCACGCGGATCGCGAGGTCCGGGCCGACCTTGCGCCGGAACTGCGCGACGATCGCGTCGGCGTCGCGGGGGGCCTCGAAGCCGGCGTCCGGGACCACGCGCACCTCGATCTCGCCGGCACGCTCCTGGATCACCTGGAGATACCGGATGTTGGGACACCGCTTCGCGATCACGCTGACGTTCGTCACGCGCGTGCCGTCGGGCAGGCGGAACGACTCGCCCGTGCGGCCGATGATGCGGCGGATGACGCGGCCCGGCCGCTCGGAGCAGCGGTCCGCGGGGTCGTAGGCGCACCGGTCGCCGACGCGGTACCGGAGGAGCGGCCACGCGTCGTTGTAGAGCGACGTGCAGACCATGTCGGCCACCGTCAGGCCGTCCTCTTCGCCGACCGGGAGCAGTTCGAGCACCCCGTAGTCCTCGTCCACGTGCATGTGCCCGCACGGGTACTCGGTCACGGACGCGCAGAACTCGCCCTGGCTGTACTGGTCCCAGACCCGGGTCCGGAAGACGTGCTCGATCGTCCGCCGGTAGTGCGGCTGGAGCACCTCGCTCGTCGAGAACACGGCGCGCGGCGCGTGCGCGGGCGCGACGCCGTGGCGCTCCATCCAGTCCGCGATCACCCAGATCGGCGGGGGGTAGCCCTCGAGGTACGCGGGCCGCTGCTCGTCGAGCGCGCGGGCGTAGGCGGCCAGGTGCTCCTCCCGCAGGTGGAAGACCGAGAACATCCGCTGGTTCGCCGCCCAGTTGTCGCGCCAGAACGGCGGCCGATCCGCGCCCGGGCGCACGATCTCCAGGCCGGTGAACGACGCGTACGGGTCGCGGAACGAGAGGCCCGGGCGGAGCCTCGCCCACACGAACCCGTAGACCGCGTGCAGGGTCTCCTCCGGCGTGTACAGCGTGAGCGGCGTCCCGGTGCTGCCGCTCGTCGGGTGGACAAGCAGGCGCCGCACGTCCGTGCCGTCCGCCAGCATCGCGCGCCCGGCGCGGGCGATCTCGTCCTTCTCCAGCACGGGCAGGCGCGGCAGGTCCTCGACGTCGCGGACGTCGTCCGGGTGCAGCCCGGCGCCGCGGAACCGATCCCGCCAGAACGGGACGCGCTCCCACGCGGAGCGGATCGTGTGCCGGAGCCGCTCCCGCCGCCACGCGCGGACCTCGTCGTCGCTCCACCGCGCGGCCCGCTCGAAGTGGTCGCGCCAGCGGCGCTGCTCCGCGCCGTAGCGGCCGCGGAGCTTCACGAGCCCGTACAGGCTCGCCATCGCGTTCTGCACGACGACGGGCGCGTGCTCGTAGACGGCGCGGGTCCAGCGGTTGTCCACCTACAGCTCCCGGAACGAGATCAGCTCGACCCCGGCCGCGGCCGCCGCGTCCGCGAGCGTCGCGTCGCCCAGCACCTCGGCCTCGATCCGCCGCTCCTCCACGTACTTCGCGTACCGGCGCAGCATCTCGTCCGGGTAGCCGGGGTGGCAGTAGACCTCGCTCGTGCCCGGCGGCAGGACGCGGAACAGCCCTTCCCACATCTCGCGCCGGTACTTGCGCGAGGACTCGGCCTCGCCGAGCGGCGTGACCATCCGGTCCGCCATCCGCATCCCGGCGAGCCGCGCCTCGGCCATCCGGAGCGCCCCGGCGCCGTGCCGCAACACGCGGGCCGGGTTCCCGGCGTAGTGCCGCAGCACCGGGCCGAGCCGCGGGCCGTCCCCCGGGAACAGCCAGTGGTCGTGCGTCCGCATCCGCCGGATCCCGTGCCGCCGCGCCGCGAGCAGGGCGGCCTCGAAGTAGCCGGGGAGCAGGTGCTGGTTCCGGTGCCCGTCCCAGTGCGTCAGCGCGAGGCCCGCGTCCGCCAGCAGCGCCGCCTGGGCCGACAGCTCCGCGACCATCTCGGAGAACCGCACGCGACCGGTCAGCAGCCGCGGCGGGAAGCGCGCGTCCAGGAACTCGCCGTCGGCTCCGACCAGCGACGGGATGCGACCCGGCGGCAGGACCGGGCGGCCGACCGCCAGGTTGAAATGGACGCCCGCGCTCACGCGCGGGAAGTCGTGCGCGAGCCGCCCCGAGTCGCCGGCCGCCGGGAAGTTCGCGTTGATGCTCACGCTCCGGACCACGCC
>VGRB01000625.1 GCA_016875475.1 Deltaproteobacteria bacterium | reverse complement strand
CCCTCGCAGTGCTCGTCGTCCGGCGACTGCTGCCCGGACTACCAGGCGTGCTGCAACCGGACCTGCTCGTGCTCGGGCAAGCAGTGCGGGGACGACGGGTGCGGCAACTCGTGCGGCACCTGCGCCAGCGGCAAGACCTGCAACGCGAGCGGCCAGTGCGTGACCTCGTCCGCCGGCTGCGGCTCCATCACCGGCGTCGGCTGCTGCGCAGGCACGGTGAACTGGTGGTGCGCGAACGTCGGCGGGACCAAGGCGCTCCAGAACGAGGACTGCGGACCGAGCGGCTGCGGCTGGGACCAGTACCAGAACCCGGCCGGGTACTACTGCGGCAAGACCGGCAGCGACCCGTCCGGCACCTATCCCAAGGCCTGCCCCCCCATGTAACCCCGTCCCGTACCAGCTCCCCGTACCCGTGCCCCCTTCGCTCGTCGTCCGCCCGGCAGCTTGTCCCAGGGTTCGGCGGGCGGGGCGCGCGGGGGCCCCCCGCCCGCCTTCCCCGGTGGGAGAAGCGGCGCCGCTTCGACCGGGCGGGTATTCCGGCTCCCGCACCGACGCGTCACGGCACCGAGGAGGGCTTGTCAAGGTCGGGAGCGGCCAGGCGCCGCCCCCCCCAGGGTCAGAGTTCCTCCCGGGTCCAGTCCACGGCCAGGAAGGCATTGACCACCCGGGGATCGAACATCGTGCCGGCGCCCGCCTCGACGTGGGCAAGCGCATCCTCGCGGGACCACGCCGGCCGGTAGGGCCGGTCCGAGGTCAGGGCGTCGAACACGTCGATCGGCGAGAAGACCCTCGCCGCCAGGGGGATATCCTCCCCCGCGAGGCCGCGCGGGTACCCCTTCCCGTCCCAGCGCTCGTGGTGGCAGTACGGGATGTCGATGGCGTCGCGAAGGTACGGGATCGGCTCCAGCAGGTCCCGGGCGTACTGGGGGTGGCGCCGCATGATCCGCCACTCATCGTCGTCCAGCGCGCCCGGCTTCAACAGCACGGCGTCGGGGATGCCCATCTTGCCGATGTCGTGGAGCAGAGCGCCGCGCCGGACGCGCACCAGGTCCTCGCCCTGGATCCGCATCTCGCGCGCCAGCCGGACCGACATCGCGGTGACGCGACGCGTGTGCCCCTCCGTCTCCCTGTCCCGGAGGTCGAGCGCGCGCGACCAGCCCTCCAGCGTGGTCTCGTACGCGGACGCCAGGTCGTCGCGCGACCGCACCAGGTCCGCGAACATGCCCGTGTTCTCGATCGCGATCGCCGCCTGGCCGCACAGCGTCTCCAGGAAGTCGAGCCAGTCGCGGTCGGACGGAGGCGGCCCGGCGTGGAACAGCTCCAGCACCCCCTTGACCCGGCTCTTCGAGACAAGCGGGACCGCGTGGTATCCCTCGAAGTCCTCCGCGAGCGCGGTCCCTGCGAACTCCCCGGGATCCGAGCGGAGGTCCGGGACCGCGACGACCCGCCGGCGCTGCGCGGCGCGGCCGCAGTGGCCCTCGCCTATCGCGACCGGGTGGTCCTCGACTGCACGGCCGCCCATCCCCCTCGACGACACGCGACCGAGCGACAGCGCCGGAGCGTCGAGCACCCGGACGCACGCGGTCTCGACGCCGAGGTTGCGCGCGACCTGGTCCAGGAACACGTCCATCGTGACCCGCAGCTCGGGGCTCGCGGCGATCGCGGTGTCGATCGCGCGGAGCGACTGGAGCTGCGCGACCCGGCGGCGCGTCTCGTCGTGCTGCACCGCGGACTCGAGCGCCGACGCGGCGATGCCCGCGATGACGTGCAGCGCCTTCTTCTGGCCCCTCGTGATCGGGCGGCGCCCCCGCGTCAGGTTGATGCTCATCACGCCGACGAGGCGCCCGCGCGCGAGCATCGGCACGCAGCAGGCGGTCCGGATCTCGGGTCGCGGAGCCACGGGCGAGAAGCGCGAGTCGCGGACCTCGCCCTCGAGGATGACGGGCTCACGGTTCGACGCGACCCAGCCCGCGATGCTCCGATCGAGCGCGATCCGGCGGCCCACGATCGACGAGTCGCGCCCGCGCGCCGCGGCCACGGACAGCGCCCCGCCGTCGCGCGTCGGCAGCATGATCGAGACCTCGTCCGCCCCGGTCTCCCGGACCGCGGCGTCCATGACGGGGG
>VGRB01000624.1 GCA_016875475.1 Deltaproteobacteria bacterium | reverse complement strand
CCCCGGAACGCCCGGTGTTCCCGCCGCGACGCTGATCCGCGGCGGCACGGTGGTCGTCGCCTCGGGATCGACGGCCGCCGACGTCCTGATCGAGGGCGAGGCGATCGCGGCCGTGGCGCCCGGGATCTCGCCCCCGCGCGACGCCGTCGTGATCGACGCGATCGGCCGCCTCGTGATGCCGGGCGGCATCGACGTCCACACGCACATCGACATGCCGTGGGGCGACACGGCGACCTCCGACGACTTCGAGACCGGCACGCGCGCGGCCGCGTTCGGCGGGACCACGACGGTCATCGACTTCGCGAACCCGGTCCGCGGGCAGCCGCTCGGCGACGCGCTCGCGGCGTGGAAGGGCAGGGCCGGGGGCCGCGCCGTCATCGACTACGCGTTCCACGTGACCGTGCCCGAGGTGCGCCCCGGCACGCTCGACGAGATCGACGCGCTGATCGCGGACGGGGTCACGTCCTTCAAGGTGTTCACGGCGTACCCGGGCGTGCTGATGCTACCCGACGACGCGATCGCCCGCGTGGTGCGCCGCGCCGCGGCGGCCGGCGCGCTGGTCATGGTGCACGCGGAGGACGGCGACGCGATCGCGCCGCTCGTCGCCGAGGCGATCGCGGCCGGCCGGACCGACCCGATCGACCACGTGCTGACGCGCCCCCCCGAGATGGAGGGGGCCGCCACGGCCCGCGTCGCCGCGATCGCGGAGGCCGAGGCCGCGCCGATCTACGTGGTCCACCTGTCCTGCCGCCAGGCGCTCGACGCGGTCCGCGCCGCCCGGGCCCGGGGCGTCCGCGTGTTCGCGGAGACCTGCCCGCAGTACCTCTACCTGACGATCGACGACGCGGCGCGGCCCGGGTTCGAGGGCGCGAAATTCGTTTTCTCCCCCCCGGTCCGCGACGCCTCGCACGCGCCGGCGCTGTGGCGAGCGCTGGCCGCGGGCGACCTCGACGCGGTCGCGACCGACCACTGCCCCTTCGACTACGCGACGCAGAAGTCGCGTGGGATCGGCGACTTCCGCAGGATCCCGAACGGACTGCCCGGCGTCGAGACGCGGCTGTCCCTGCTGTGGCAGGGCGTGCGCGACGGCCGCCTGACGCAGGAGCGCTTCGTGGACCTCGTCGCGACCACTCCGGCCCGCCTGTTCGGCCTCCACCCCCGCAAGGGCACGATCGAGCCCGGCGCCGACGCGGACCTTGTCGTCTGGGACCCCGAGCGCGAGGTGGACCTCTCGTGCGCCGCGCTCCACATGCGGGTGGACTACAGCCCGTACGAGGGCATGCGGGTCATGGGCGGTCCCGCCGCGGTCCTCTCGCGCGGCCGCCTGATCGTCGACGGCCCGCGCTTCCTGGGCCGCACCGGCGACGGCCGCTACCTTCGCTGCGCCGCGCCGTTCGCGGCCGGGAGGTAGGACATGGACCGCCGTTGCGCCCGGATCGTGCTCGCGCTGGCCACGGTCGCGGCGTCCTGCCCGTCGTCCGACGGGGGCGGCGCCTCGGACGTACCGGCCGAGGCGGTCCAGGACCTCGCCGCCGACGCCGCGGAGGATACGGCGCCTCCTCCCGTCGCCGACCTCGCGCCGGCGGACGCGCGGAAGGAGGTCGGCGAGAAGCCGCTGCCCCCGGTGGTCGCGGGCCCGCCCGCGCACCTCTTCGACTGCACGCACGACCCGGCGAAGCTCCCGGGCCACGTCTCGCCTGTGCCGCTCGGCTGCATCCTCGACGACGCGTGCGCCGACGTGATGGTCACGAGCCACCGCGGCGCTGGCGGCGACTTCGGGACGATCGCGCCGCAGAACACGCTGGCCGCGATCCGTGCCGCGATCGTGATGGGTGTGGACGCGGTCGAGCTGGACGTGCGCGACACGAAGGACGGGCGCTTCGTCCTGATGCACGACGGCACGGTCGACAAGACCACGGACGGGACCGGCGCGGTCGCCGACATGACGCTCGACGAGGTCCGCGCGCTTCACCCGAAGACCGACGGGCTGCTCTCGGGCGGCGACTTCGGTTGCGAGAATGTGCCGACGCTCGAGGAGGCGATGGACCTCGCGAAGGACCGCGTGTGGATCTACCTCGACACGAAGACGGACAAGGTCCCGGAGCTGGTGGCGCTGATCGGCTC
>VGRB01000623.1 GCA_016875475.1 Deltaproteobacteria bacterium | reverse complement strand
TCGCGTCGATCGCCGGATCCATGCTGAGCGCGTGGGCCATCAAGCGGTGGGGCCTTCGGCGCGCGGTATGGCCGCTGACGCTCGGCATGAACCTGAACATCTGGGCGTACGTCGGGCTCGCGTGGCTGGCCGAGCGGACCTGGGTCGCGGGCGTGGCGCCCCTGCCCGAGGTCTCGACGGTGGCGGCCATCTATGCCTACGAGCAGTTCGCCGCGGGCCTCGGAAACGCCGTGCTCGTGGTCTACATCATGCGGACGTGCAAGATGGAGTTCAAGGCGTCGCACTACGCCATCGCCAGCGCGATCGCGTCGCTCGGGGGCACGCTGTTCGGCGGCTTCGGGGGTGTCATCGTCGAGCGTGTCGGCTACGTGTGGCTGTATATCCTGTCGTTCCTCGCGGCACTGCCGTCGATGGCCTGCCTGCTCGCGCTGAAGATGCCCGAGGAGCCTCCGGCGGCCGGCCCCTCCTGACGGGCGCTGCGCCGGGCTTCACCGGACCACACCGGACCTCACCCGTGCAGCAGCGTGTCCACCCAGGCAGCGCAGGCGGAGTCGTCCTCCGGCGTCCTGCAGCTCGCGGACAACCCCGATGTGGAATCCGCGATTCCGCTGCGGGGACGGGAGGCTGCGATGCGCTGGGAGCGGCCGCGACGCCTACAGCTTCTGGCCGCCGTCGCGCCCCGAGCCGTAGCCGGGCGCGCCCCACGCCGGGGAGCCCGACGACGATCCGCGCGCCTCCACGCTCGCGCCCACGCGCAGGTAGGCGGGGGTGGGGTCCAGCTCGCTCTCGCCCTCGGCGGAGTTGAACAGCAGCGATCCCGGGGTGCCGACGTTCAGTTGGCGCCGCTGGGGCTGCATGCGCTCGAAGGGGTCCTGCTGGTCGATCAGCACCGGGCGCGCGGGCGGCTGCACGCCGCGCACGTCCACCGGCATCGCGCGCACGTTCCCGGGCGGCGGGACGTCGATCGCGGCACGCGGGTCCACGACCTCGATGTCGTCCATGCCGGACGCGATGATCGACACCTTCACCTTGTCGCCGAGCTTGTCGTCGAACGCGAGCCCGAACGAGATCCGCCCGCCGACCGCGATGCACTCCTTGACCTTGGCCATGACCAGCGCGTTCTCCTGCGGCATCCCGTCGTCGCTCTGGACGATGTTGACCAGGACGCTGCGCGCGCCGTCGACCGGGGTCTCCTCGAGCAGCGGGTTGTTCAGCGCAGCGGTCACGGCCTGCAATGCGCGCTCCGGGCCCTCGCCCACGCCGGTGCCCATCACGCACAGGCCGCAGTTGGCCAGCACCGCGCGCACGTCCTCGAAGTCGCGGTTGATGTAGCCGGGCCGCGTGATCAGGTCCACCCCGCCGCCGACCGAGGCGCAGAGCACCTGGTCGATGAGCTGGATCGACTTGCGCATCGACAGCCCCTGCGGCGCCACCTTCATCATCTTGTCGTTCGGGATGATGACGTAGGCGTCCACGGCCTTCTTCATCGCCTCGAGCCCCTCGAGCGCGATCCGCATCTTCTCGTCGCCCTCCCACGAGAAGGGCAGCGTGACCACGGCGACCGTCAGGATGCCGGCGGCCTTGGCCAGGTCCGCCACGACCGGCGACGCGCCCGTGCCGGTGCCCCCGCCGAGCCCGGTCGCCACGATGACCATGTGGGCGCCCTTGAGCGCCGCCGCGATCCGGTGCCGCTCCTGGATCGCCGACTCGCGGCCCTTGCCCGGGTCGCCGCCCGCGCCGCGGCCCTTGGTGCCGTTCAGCTCGATCACGGTCTCGGCCGCCGACTGCTCGAGGCTCTGGATGTCCGTGTTCATCGCGATGTACTCGACCCCGCAGACCTTCTGGGCGATCATCGTGTTGACCGCGTTCACCCCGCCGCTGCCGACCCCCACGATCTTGATCACCGCCGGCTGCCGCCCACACTGCTTCTCGATCACCTCGAACATGGCTCCCATCTCCAACCTCCATTTCGAGTCCAACCCGTCCGTCCCCGAACCCGAGCCCGTGCCCGCCCCCGGGCCCGAGCCCGCCCATCCCCGCCCTCAGAACAGGAACCCCACCGCCTTCTTGAACCACGCGCCCACGCCGCCGTGCGACTTCAGTTGCCGCACCGGGAGCATCGGCTCCGGC
>VGRB01000622.1 GCA_016875475.1 Deltaproteobacteria bacterium | reverse complement strand
CACGAGCGGCTCGGGGAGCGTGACGTTGACCGTGCCGCCCGCGCCCACAATCAGCCCCGCGAACTGGTCGGGGATCAGCCCGGACCCCTCGCCCGGGTCCACGAGCACCGAGAACCTCGCCTCCGCGGTCGGGAACGCCACGCACACGCCGCCGGGCAGCGCGCACCCGCTCCCCGCGCCGCAGTCCGAGTCCGACGCGCACCCGGGCTTCGCCTCGGTCGGGGCCGGCTGCGCGTTCCCGTTCCTCGCGTCGGGGACGTCCTGCCGCCCGCCCCGGGTCTCGCCGGCGTCCTCGGGCCCGCAGCCGAGGAGGGCCAGGGACCCGAGCAACGCAAGGAAAATGGGGGTCGTCTTCATGGCACTCACCGTCACTCCGAACCCGGGCATTTCTTCCGCAGGTCCAGGTACCAGTGGACGTACACGTGGTCCGCGGGTATCAAGCGCTCGCCGGTCAGTTCGTCCACCTGGATGGGTTCCGTGGACGCGAACAGCTCCAGGTGGTGGAACCCGCCCTCGTGGAAGCCGTACAGCGTCTTGAACGTGGGCGCGCACGGGTTGATCACCAGGGTGTCCGAGTCCCGCGGGTAGTACGCGACCGCGCGGCTCGCCTCGCTCTCCACGTAGTCCACGAACCAGGAGTACACCGGGCGCTGTCCGTCCAGCCGGACCACGGCGGCGGCCACCGAGAACGTCGTCGTGTCCGTGAAGAGGTACGTCACGTCGGGAGGGGGCCTGACCTTCGACCGATCGAGCGTGATCAGGCTCGTCGGGCCATCGTCTTCCGGTCTCTCGCTCACGTCCGGCGCCCACAGGCAGCCCTCCGCAGCCGCGACCGCCACCGCGGCGGCCGCGAACGGAAGGAACTGCAAGCGCCGTACCAGCGCGCCGAGCAACGCAAGCCCCCGGATCAACAAAGACTTCCTGCGACGACCTGCCGCCGCGGCCCGGGCACCCCATCCGCACCGCGACATCGCTGTCACTGAGCTGCCCGCCGCCGCGCGCCCTCGTGCCGCGGCGGGCAGCAGGACCTCAAACGTCCCGCCCCGAGTCCCGCTCCTTCTCCAGGTACCGGAAGATCGTGCGCGGCTCGACGCCGAGGTCGCGCGCGGTCTGCGTCCGGTTGCCGTGGTTGCGCGCGAGCGCGGCCATCACGTAGTCGCGCTCGAAACGCTCGCGCGCGATCGCGAGCGGGACGGTCTCCTCGGGCTCCTCCTTCTCGGGCAGCTCGAGGCTCGACAGCTTCACGGTCCCGCCGTCCGAGAACAGGACCGCCTTGCGCACGCGGTTCTCCAGCTCGCGGATGTTCCCGGGCCAGCGGTACTTCCGCATCGCCTTCAACGCCTCGGGCGTGAACGCGCGCACGGGCGACGAGAACTCGGCCGCGAACCGGTTCAGGAAGTACTGGGCGAGCACCTCCACGTCGTCGCCGCGCTCGCGCAGCGGGGGGAGGGTCACGGACACGACGCACACCCGGTAGTACAGGTCCTCGCGGAAGCGGCCGGCCTTGACCTCGGCCGCGAGGTCCTTGTTCGTCGCGCAGACCACGCGCACGTTGACGCGCTCGGGCCGGCTCCCGCCGACGCGCATGACCATGGAGTCCTGGAGCACGCGCAGCAGCTTCACCTGCACGTTCAGCGGCAACTCGCCGATCTCGTCGAGGAACAGCGTGCCGCCGGACGCGGCGTGGAACTTGCCGATCGTGCTCGCCACCGCGCCGGTGAACGCGCCGCGCACGTGGCCGAACAGCTCGCTCTCGAGCAGGGCCTCCGGGATGGCGCCGCAGTTGATCGCGACGAACGGCCCGACCGAGCGCGGGCCGCGGGCGTGCACCTCGCGGGCCACCAGCTCCTTGCCCGTGCCGGTCTCGCCGAGCACCAGCACCGGCACGTCCGTCGGCGCGACGCGCGTGACGCGGGCGAACACGTCCTGCATGCCCGCGCACGCCCCGATGAGCGACCCGAACCGCGACGCCTTGACCTCGGCCTTCAGGCTCTTGTTGTCGCGCTCCAGGGACTCGACCAGCATCACGTGCTGGACGATCGACGCGGCCTGCGCCGCATACACGGCCAGCGACTTCAGCCTCAGGTCGTCGAACAGGTCGAGCAGCCGGTCGGTCCCGAGGTAGAGGGG
>VGRB01000621.1 GCA_016875475.1 Deltaproteobacteria bacterium | reverse complement strand
CCTGGACCTGGTTGACGCCGGGGATGTTCATCTCGACCGGGTCCTCCGCGGTCGAGATGTTCTCGGTCGTCGTGTTCAGCTCGGTCAGCGCCGAGTAGAGCGTCGTGGACTTGCCGGACCCCGTCGGCCCCGTGACCAGCACCATGCCCCACGGCTGGTGGATCGCGTGCCGGAAGTGGCGCAGCGGCTCCTCCTCGAAGCCGATGGCCGCGAGGTCGAGCTTCAGGGCCGACTTGTCGAGGATTCGGAGGACGACCTTCTCGCCGAACAGGCAGGGCAGGACGGAGACGCGGAAGTCGACCTCCTTCTCCTTGCCCACGACGAGCCGGATGCGGCCGTCCTGCGGCAGGCGCCGCTCCGCGATGTCCAGCTCGCTCATGATCTTGATGCGGCTCGTGATCGCGGTGCGCAGCCGCATCGGCGGGCGCATGATCTCGTAGAGGACGCCGTCCATCCGGTATCGGATGCGGAAGTCCTTCTCGTACGGCTCGATGTGGATGTCGGACGCGCCGCGCTTGACCGCGTCCACCAGGACCATGTTCACGAGCCGGACGACGGGCGCGTCCTCGGTGGAGCGGGTCAGCTCGGCGATGTCGACGCCGCCCTGCTCCTCCTTCAGGAGCTGCAGCTCCGTCTCCTGCTCGATGTTCTTCAGGACTTCGTTGTAGTCGGTCCTGGCGGCGCCGACCTCGTAGTACTTCTCGAGCGCCTTCTTGATCGAGGTCTCGGACGCGACGACCGCCTCGACGTTCAGTCCCGTCAGGAACTTCACGTCGTCCATTGCGTAGATGTTGCCCGGGTCGGCCATCGCCACGATCAGCGTGGACCCCTGGCGCGCGATCGGGACGAGGTTGTGCCGTTCCGCGACGTCGCGCGGCACCAGCTTGATCACGTCCTCGGTGATCTCGCACTCGTCGAGGTTGATCGACGGCACGCCGTACTGGCGCGACAGGAAGTTGATGAGCTGGGTCTCTTCGAGGTACCCGAGCTTCGCGAGCGTATACCCGAGGTTCTCGCCGTCCTGCTGGACGCGCTGCGCCTCCTGGAGCTGGGTCATGTTGACGAGCTTTTCGCGCAGCAGCAGCTCGCCCATGGACGCGCCGCGGTCGATCCGTGCCGGGACGTACTCCGTGCTCGGCGGGAGATCGTGCGGCTCGTCCAGGCCGTCGCCCGGTCCGCCGCCGCCCTGCCCGGTGTTCCTGGTGTCCGTGCCGCCGGCCATTCAATCCGCCCGGGATTCGGGTCCGGACCATTCTAGGTTCCGGCCCGAGGGGTGTCAAGAACGCGTATGGACGCGGACTTCCGCGTCCCTGCGCGTCCGGGGACAGCCCCACCCGCCGGTGGGGGAGGCCCCCGTGGGGGGGGGGGCGAACCCGAATCCGGCGTCTCACCGCGGCCTTCGGCCAATCGAGGATGCGTACGGCCCGCGTTCGTGCAAGAATCGCCGTGCGTTGGCAAGGAGAGGGGTCATGGACCTGACCACCCGGTACCTGGGACTGAAGCTCGACAACCCGATCGTGGTCGGCGCGTCGCCGCTGTCCGCGGACCTGGACGCTGCCCGGCGGCTCGAGGACGCCGGCGTCGCCGCGATCGTCATGCACTCGCTGTTCGAGGAGCAGGTCACCAGGGAGCAGCTCGGCACGATCCACGGGGTGGAACTGCACGCGGAGTCGAACGCCGAGGCGCTCTCGTACTTCCCGAGGCAGGCCGAGTTCCGGCTCGGGCCCGAGGCCTACCTCGACCAGATCCGGAAGCTCAAGGCGGCCGTGCGCATCCCGGTCGTGGCCTCGCTGAACGGGACCACGCCGTCCGGGTGGCTCGATTTCGCACGCCTGGTACGGCAGGCCGGGGCGGACGCGATCGAGCTGAACGCGTACCACCTGGCGATGCGGCCGGGCGAGACCGGCGAGACGGTGGAGCGCCGCATCTTCGACGTGGCCCGCACCGTGAAGCAGTCGATCGACATCCCGGTCGCGGTCAAGCTGTCCCCGTTCTTCTCGTCGATCCGGAGCTTCGTGGAGCGGCTCGACAAGGCGGGCATCGACGGGCTCGTCCTGTTCAACCGCTTCTACCAGCCGGACATCGACGTCGAGGCGCTCCAGGTCGTCCCGACCCTCCGCCTCTCCGACTCGTCCGCTCCCC
>VGRB01000620.1 GCA_016875475.1 Deltaproteobacteria bacterium | reverse complement strand
GGGGGCGTGCGCCAGGGCCGCCCTGACCCCGGGCAGTTCGTTCGCCGTGCGGACGACGTCCTTCCAGCACAGGGGCTCGGCGGACGCGGGCAGGGCGATCGCGGTGAGGGCGACCGCGGTAAGGGCCGGCGCGAGCGGCGGCAGGACGAGCGGCCTCGCGATCGTTGTCGGAACGCGCATCGCTTCCTCGAAAAGCGGACCGGCGGAGGCGTAGCACGTCGGGGGGCCGCAGGGTCCGGGAAGGCCCTGCAGGCGATCCGCGCCCCAGCGCGGATCGCTCAGCCCTGCACGGGCTTGACCGCGTCCTCCGCGAAGTGGATCATCCGGAAGGGAGCAGTCCGGGAGGAGGTGACGATGATGGACTTCGCGCACAAGGGAACCAAGGGCGTCACGAAGCCGGTGATGAAGGCAGCGCAGCAGCCCGTCATGAAGGCGGCCCAGGGGCCCGTGATGAAGGCGGCCCCGGGGCCCGTGATGAAGGCGGCGCCCGGCCCGCAGATGTGGCCCGCGAAGCCGAGCCGCGTCGGCCTGTCGACGGTCGACAAGCCCGGCCGGCCGGGCGACGCGACGCTGAAGGCGCAGCTCCAGGCGGACGCGCGGTACGAGTACCTGGCCTCGAAGATCGCGTACGACGTGAACAACGGGGCCCGCAAGATGGACGACGCGGTCGAGATCCCGAACGGCCCGACGTACCTGCTGACCTGGCACTCGGCGAACCGCAAGGCGCAGTTCTACCAGTGCCTGTCGAACCCCAGGCTCCCCCCGGTCCTGGTCTTCGTGGGCACGGAGGTCGAGGACGTGCCGCGCGCGACCCGCGACATCGCAGCGGATACGGACCCGTGCGGGGTGGGCCTGACGATGTTCCTGGAGATGGAGCAGGAGCTGGTCCCGTTCGTCAACGGCGTGGGCGATCGCTTCGTCATCGCGGGCCACAGCCTCGGCGGCTCCCTGGCGCAGCTCGCGACCCTGGCCTTCGGAGGCAAGGCCATCAAGACCGTCCTGTTCAACTCGCCGGGCGTGCACCCGCGGATCGCCGACCAGTACCGGAAGCTCCGGGCCCAGGGCAAGCCGGTCGCGCCGATCAGCGACTACGTCGTGGGCGCGGACAACGTGGACGAGAACGACAGCGAGCTGGTCCGCCGGATCAAGTGCGCCTCGAGCGGCGACGTCGTGTCCATGGCGGACGCACACATGTCCGAGGAGCAGATCGTGCTGAAGAACCCGGCGATCAAGAAGGGCGCCATCGCCCCCGTCGGCGCGCACCTCGCCCTGCCGCTCAACACCCCGGGCACCCAGGGGCACGTGGTCAAGGCCGACGACCGCCGGATGGACGTGCTCGGGGGCGTCAGGGCACTCGCCGGCAACCTGCTGAAGTCCGCGAACCCCATGAACCTCGTAGGCGGCAAGCAGCGCCGCGATGCGCTGCTCCGGTCGCACCGCGACCTCCACAAGGGCAGGTCGCCGCTGGGAATCTGAGCGCTCCGGGCTCGCCCCGCCGGGTTGTCCAGTCCGGGTTGAACCGCAGTGCCCGTAGCGGTACATTGGTTCGCGCCGCGGGGGAGTTTGCGGCTTTCCGGGGTCCGATCGGAGGAGAGGCGATGCCGCGTAGGGGTGAGTTCGGTTCGATGTGGGCGGTCCAGTGCTGCGCGGTCCTGCTCGTCGCGTGCGGCGGCGCTGGGGGCGGCGGAACGGGGGAGGACGCCGACGCGCTCGCCGACGCGGCCGGCGATTCGATGGCGGTCGAGTACGGCAAGGACTGGTTCGGCGAGGCGAAGCCGGACGTGACGCCCGAGCCGGGCACGGACGTGGAGCCGGACGTCGAGCCGGACCCGGTCGGCGAGGAGGGGATCGCGGCGGAGCCCGGCCCCGACGGCGACGATCCGGGCGCCCCGGACGAGGGCGGGGACGTGCCGCCCGACGCCGCCCCCGATGCGGCGGACGACGTTCCGCCCGACGCGGCGCCGGAGGCCGAGGGGGACGCGGCCGCGGACGTGCCGGGCGAGGAGGCGGAGGCACCGAAGGTCGTGGACTGGTGCCGGCTCCAGTGGCCGATCGAGGTCGCGCTCGCGTCCGGGGACACCATGGGCGCGTCGGGGCGTGTGGCCATCGCCGGGGTGACCGACCTGACCGGGGGCGTTGACGCGGCGGGCGGCGTCGCAGGCCCC
>VGRB01000619.1 GCA_016875475.1 Deltaproteobacteria bacterium | reverse complement strand
GACTGCACCGGGCCGACCAACACGCCCCGTGCCCCGCCTTGACCGCACGCGCGGTCGCGACTCCCGACGGCGCCCCGCTTCGCCGACACTGCCTGACGCACGCCGCCGCCACGCCGCCGCACCGGGCCGACCGCCTCGCGTGCGGATGGCGAACCGATCAGCCCGACGACCCTCCCACGGGGGCCAAGGTACTCGTCCGCCGTCCGTTCCCCTCCCATTCCCCGCGACCGTCGCCGCGCACCCGCGCGACCACTTCCGACACCCCGGCGCCTGACCCCATCGACACTCGCCCCACGACTCCATTCGCGGGTTGAAAGCTCCTTTCGGCCTCCTCGAGGGCGGCGACCTTCTCCTCGTGGGTCTTCGCGGCCTTGAACCGCTCCTCGGCCTGGAGGCACTGGAGGGTCAGGTTCGCGGGCATGGGGCTTCTTCGGGCCGCTACGAGCAGGCGCCCTTGTGCGCGACGTTCATGCCGGCAGAAGCCGCGGAGCAGGCGTTGCCGTACGTCTTGCCGTCGCAGCCGCACACGGGGTCGTAGATCATGGGGCACGCGCCGGGCCGCTCCGTGCAGACCCCCGGAGGGGTGCAGGCCGCCATGGCGCAGAACCAGTCCTTGCCGCAGGACCCGTTGTCGTTGCACCCGACCAGCAGGCATTCGCCGGAGTATTTCACGTTCACGCCCGCGGACGCGGCGTTGCAGGAGTTGGAGTAGGTCTTCCCGTCGCACCCGCAGACCGGCGCCCAGAGGTCGACGCACACCGTGGGCCGTGCCATGCAGGTCCCCGTGCGGCCGTCGCAGCCGTCCTTGGCGCAGTACGCCGACCCGGAGCAGCCCGTGTTGTCGGTGCAGCCCGCGACCGCGCACTCGCCCGAGTGCGCCACGTTCACGCCCGCCGCCGCGGCCTCGCAATCGTTCCCGTACGTCTTGCCGTCGCAGCCGCACACGGGGTCGTAGATCGGGGGGCACGCGCCGGGCCGCTTCATGCAGGCCCCCGGAGGGGTGCAGGCCGCCATGGCGCAGAACCAGTCCTTGCCGCAGGACCCGTTATCGTTGCACCCGACCAGCAGGCATTCGCCGGAGTACTTCACGTTCACGCCCGCGGACGCGGCGTTGCAGGAGTTGGAGTAGGTCTTCCCGTCGCACCCGCAGACCGGCGCCCAGAGGTCGACGCACACCGTGGGCCGTGCCATGCAGGTCCCCGTGCCGTCGCAGCCGTCCTTGGCGCAGTACGCCGACCCGGAGCAGCCCGTGTTGTCGGTGCAGCCCGCGACCGCGCACTCGCCCGAGTGCGCCACGTTCACGCCCGCCGCCGCGGCCTCGCAGTCGTTCCCGTACGTCTTGCCGTCGCAGCCGCAGACCGGCTTGTAGACCAGGTAGCACTCCGTCGGCCTGGGCTTGCAGGACCCCGTGCCGTCGCAGGACGCCTTGGCGCAGTACTCGGTCGTGTTGCACCCCTTGTTGTCGGCGCAGCCCGGGGTAGGGCACTCGCCGTCGTTCGCCACGCTGGCCCCCGCGGCCGCGGCCATGCACGCGTTGCCGTAGGTCTTGCCGTCGCACCCGCACACCGGCTTGTACTCCTTGGTGCAGATGGACGGCTTGTCCGCGCAGGCTCCCGGGGTCGCGCACCCGGGCAGGTTGCAGTACTGGCCCGCGCCGCAAGCGGTGTCGTCCTTGCACGCGCCGTGGCCGGGATCGCCCCCGAGGTCCACGGGGACCACCTCGACCGGGGGAAGGTCGAGCGCGCCCGGGTCCACCGGGGTCAGGTCCGCGGCCGGGTCCGCGGCCGGGTCCGCGACGGCGTCGGGTGCCGTCTCCGGGACCACGTCGGCCGCGGCCTCGGTGCCCGGGTCCGCAGGCGGAACCTCCCCGGCCGGCACGTCCACGACCGGTGCGTCCGCGGTGGCGGCGTCCTGGGACACGTCCGTCGCCGGCGGCGAGGACACGTCGCAGGCCGCCGCGAGAAGCATCAGGGTCGCCAGCGAGAGTCTCGAAAACGTCGTTCGTGCGTCCATGGCATCCTCCATCCTCCCCGATTGTAGCGGAACCCCGGGGCCATGGACCGGTCCGGGGGGCAGGACTACAGTCCGCCGCGGGAGGCGAGCGTGGGGATCATCGTCCAGAAGTACGGGAGCAGTTCGGTCGCGGACGTCGCCTGCATCGAAAA
>VGRB01000618.1 GCA_016875475.1 Deltaproteobacteria bacterium | reverse complement strand
AAAACGACGAGGGCCTGTTCGCGAGAGTGCTGGACGCGCTGGGCGACGAGGACGGCGCGACGCACAAGAAGATGTTCGGCGGGGTCTGCTTCCTGGTCCGAGGCAACATGGCGTGCGGGATCATCGGGAACGGCCTGATCGTGAGGGTCGGGCCGGACGCGTACGCCGAGGCCATGGCCCGCCCCCACACCCGGGTGTTCGACTTCACCCACCGCCCCATGGCCGGCTGGGTCGTCGTGGACGCCGCCGGGCTGTCCGCACCGGCCGCACTGGCCGACTGGGTCGCCCGCGGCGTGGCCTACGCCCGTTCGCTGCCGGCGAAGTAGCCCGCGGAGGCGGCGGGGTCCCGGGGCGGCCGGGGGGCGCCCGTGGAGCCTGGTGTACGTCCGGACGAACGCCGGACACTGGCCCTGCCTGTCCGTGGGCGTCATCAGCCCTCCAGCCTCTTCAGTAGCCGCGCCGCCGGCCGGCACCCGGCGCTTCGGTCTTCCTGGTCGTGGTCGCTGGTCCACAACGGCAGGGCAGGAGCCCGAGCCAGGGCCAACGGATGCGCGCCATCCGGGTCACGATCCCCCGGGTCTCGTCGAGCGCGGGCAAGGTGCCGGAGATGCTCTGCGGCGGGATGGACATGCAGGTGCCGCAGCCGCCACCGGAGCCGCAGCAGTTCCATGGGGAGGGCGAGCTTCCCGGCCATCGCGGGAAGGTACCCGAGGACCTCGTCGGCGTCGAACTGCGCAACGTGGCGCGACCCGAACCGTTCGTGGGGGGAGTGCGGATGCGAATGCGAAAAAGCCCTGGGCTCGCCAGGGCTTGTCAGGAGCGGGAAACGGGAGTCGAACCCGCGACCTTCAGCTTGGGAAGCTGACACTCTACCACTGAGTTATTCCCGCGCCGTCAAAGCAAGGCCGAACCTAGCGCACGCCGCCGGACGTGTCAAGACCCGCAGACCCGCAGACCCGCAGCGCCCAGACCCGCAGTGCTCGGATCCGCAGCGCCAAGACCCGCAGCGCTCGGACCCGCAGCGCTCCGGCGTATCGGCGAACGCGGCGTTGACAGACGACGGGTCCGCTCCTAGAATCCGCCTGCCTTTCGGGCTGGGCCCATAGCTCAGCAGGTAGAGCAGCAGCCTTTTAAGCTGTTGGTCGCGCGTTCGAATCGCGCTGGGCTCACCGGCTCGCCCGGACGTTCGTTCAAAAGTCCCCATCGTCTAGCCAGGCCAAGGACACGGGCCCTTCAAGCCCGCGACACGGGTTCGAATCCCGTTGGGGACGCCACTCAAGACCGCGAATTCATTGGGGCGATTTCCGGGCCATTCCGGTCGTCGCCACGTGGTTGCCACGCCGCGACCGCGGGCGAGTCCAGGACGCTGATCTCCTCGTTCTCGCCCCCCGGGCGCCAGGTGCGCGTACCGCATGGTCGTCTGGATGCTCTTGTGACCCATCCACTTCTGGGCCTGCGGCACGGGCACCCCGGCGATCGCGAACTGCGACCCGAAGCTGTGGCGCAGGTCGTGCCAGCGGACCTTGCGCAGGCCCGCCCGCCGGCGCGCGCCCCGGAGTCGCTCGTGGAGTTGCCAGACCGTCATCGGTGAGCCGTCCGGGTTGCAGAACACGAGGTCGCCCTTGAGGTGCCGCATCGCCTTGAGCGCGGCCTCGAGCGTCAGGGTCATGGGCACCCGGCGCTCCCTGCCGCTCTTCGTGGGGCCGAGCACCCCCTTCGAGCGCGACCGGCGGAGCACGACCTTGCGGTTGTTCCAGTCCAGGTCGCCCCACTCGATCGCGAGTTGCTCTCCGGCGCGCGCGCCCGTGTGAACCGCGAACACGAGGAGCGCCCGCTCCTCGGGTGATCGTCACGTGGGGCGCGACCGACGCCGAGCGGCTCGACGGTTACAACGGCCTCCTTCTCGCTCCGCACCTCGACGCCGCGTTCGACCTGGGGTTCATCACGGTCGCGCCGGGCGGCGCGGTGGTCGTCTCGGGCGCCCTCGCACCCGCTGTGAGGGTCAGCGAGAATGAGGCGTCAAGGCGAGCGGAGGCGGATCGGGATGCCGGCCATCCCCCTTGCGTCCGCAGGCCGCAAGGGGGGCCCAGCGCGGGGGTGCACGGATGACTGAGCTTATCCGCTCGATAAGTGACAGGAATCCGGGGGTCCCCGCAACGACGGCCGGTG
>VGRB01000617.1 GCA_016875475.1 Deltaproteobacteria bacterium | reverse complement strand
AACGGCGGCGGGAACGGCAGTGCAAACGGCGGCGCGAACGGCGGCGCAAACGGCAGTGCGAACGGCGGCGGGAACGGCAGTGCGAGCGGCAGTGCGAACGGCGGCGGGAACGGCAGTGCGAACGGCAGTGCGAACGGCGGCGCGAACGGCGGCGTGGAGCACCGCGTGGCCCTCGCCGCGGTCGCGCCGACGCCGCTGCGCGTGACGGCCGCGGAGGCGCGCCTCGACGCCGGCGACCCGGCCGGTGCCGCCGAGGCTGCACGGGCCGCCGCGTCCCCGATCACGGACCTGCGGGGCACGGCCGGGTACCGGCGCGAGATGGTGGGCGTGCTCGCCGCGCGCGCCGCCGCCGCCCTCCACGAGGCGGTGCGATGAGGGTGCTGCGATGAAGCTTACGATCACGATCGACGTCAACGGCCGGTCCGAGACCTGCGAGGTCCCGCCGAGCCGGACCCTGCTCCAGCTCCTGCGCGACGACCTGGACCTGACCGGCGCGAAGGAAGGGTGCAACGAGGGCGAGTGCGGCGCGTGCATGGTGCTGCTCGACGGCCGCCCGGTGAACTCCTGCCTCGTCCTCGCGGTCGAGGCGGACGGCCGCGCGGTCACGACGGTCGAGGGGCTGTCGCGCGACGGCCGCCTCCACCCGGTCCAGCAGGCGTTCCTGAAGCTCCAGGCCGTGCAGTGCGGGTACTGCACCCCCGGCATGGTCGTCACGGTCGCCGGCCTGCTCGCGCAGAACCCCGACCCGACGGAAGAGGAGGTGCGCGCCGCGCTCGCCGGGAACCTGTGCCGCTGCACCGGGTACCGGCAGATCCTGGACGCGGTCGCCGAGGCCGCCGCCGCGATGCGGAAGGAGGTGGCCGCATGAGCACCCCCGTCGTCGGCACCGACGTCCCGCGCGTGGACGGCCTCGAGAAGGTCACCGGCGCGGCCCGGTACACCGCGGACCTGAAGTTCGCGCGGCTGCTGCACGCGGCCGTCGTCCGGTCCCCGCACGCCCACGCGCGCGTGCTCGCGGTCCGCACTGAGGCCGCGCAGCGCGTGCCTGGGGTCCGCGCCGTGGTCACGGGCCGCGACTTCCCGTACCACACGGGCATCTACCTGAAGGACCAGACGGTCTTCGCGATCTTCCGCACCCGCTTCGTCGGGGACCCGGTCGCGGCGGTGGCCGCCGAGACACCCGAGGCGGCGGAGGAGGCCGCCGCGCGCATCGAGGTGGACTGGGAGCCGCTCCCCGCCATCTTCGACGCGGCCGCGGGCCTCCTGCCCGACGCGCCGCTCGTCCACCCGGACCTCGGGAACTACGAGTGCGTCCCCTGGATCACGCCGAAGGCGGGCACCAACGTCTGCAACCACCTGAAGGTGCGCAAGGGCGACTTCGACGGCGCGCTCGCGCGCTGCGCTCACGTGTTCGAGCACTCCTACGACGTGCCCCAGGTCCAGCACGTGCCGCTTGAGCCGCACGTCTCGGTCGCGCGCGTCGATCTCGCGGGCAAGGTCGAGGTCCACACGTCCGCCCAGAGCCCGTTCACCGTGCGCCACCTGCTCTGCGCCTGCTTCAGGCTGCCGCACGGCGACGTGCGCGTCATCGTCCCGACCGTCGGCGGCGGGTTCGGCGGCAAGGCGGGCATCAACCTGGAGCCGATCGCGGTCGCGCTCGCCATGCGCGCGGGCAACCGGCCGGTGCGCGTCGCCGTGGACCGGGCGCAGGAGTTCTACGCGACCGTGGTCCGCCAGGGCCTGACCGCGGCCCTGACCACGGGCGTGGACAAGGAAGGCAAGGTCCAGGCCCAGGGCATGCGCTACCTCTGGAACTGCGGCGCGTACGGGGGGTACGGCGTCAACGTGGTCCGCGCGGCCGGCTATACCTGCGGCGGCGCGTACGAGTTCCCGAACGTCCGCGGCGACAGCATCGGCGTCTACACCAACCGCCCCGTCGGAAGCGCCTACCGCGGCTTCGGCATGAGCGAGATCCACTGGGCGCTCGAGCAGCAGATGGATCGGGTCGCCCATGCAATCGGCAGGGATCCCGTGGAGTTCCGGCTGCTGAACTGCCTCGGTCCGGGCAGGCGCACGGTCACCGGGCAGGTGCTCGACGACAACTCGGGGCGCGTCGACAAGTGCATCCGCAAGGTCGCGGAGGAGCTGGGGGTGCTGCCCGAGGCCCGGCGGCCCCTCCCCGCGGCGCCCGGCGTGGGG
>VGRB01000616.1 GCA_016875475.1 Deltaproteobacteria bacterium | reverse complement strand
CCCCGGCGGTCCGCGGGACGCGCGATCGCGGGACGGCCCCCCCGCGCCGCGATGCGGGCGTAGTGGCCGGTCGCGACAGCGTCCGCGCCCATGGCCGTTGCGCGGTCGAGCAGGGCCGCGAACTTCAGCGCGTGGTTGCAGGCGACGCACGGGGTGGGCGTGCGACCGGTCGCGTAGGCGCGGGCGAACGGCTCGATCACGGCCTCCCTGAACCTCGCCGACAGGTCCACCACGTGGAACGGGATGCCGATCGCCGCCGCGACCCGCCGCGCCACGGCCTCGTCGGCGGGCGAGCAGCAGGATCGCGTCATGTCCGCGGCGAGGCCCTTGCAGACGCCGTACAGGTGCATGTGCAGGCCGACGACGCGGTGCCCGGCCCGGGCCAGCAGGAGCGCGGCCACGGAGCTGTCCACGCCGCCGCTCATGGCAACGGCGACCGTCATGCGTCCGGCGCCTGCGGCGCGGCGGGGCCCAGGGCCTCCATGACCTCGGAATCGCTGAGGATGTGGTTGCCGGACTTGGCCCGCGACAGGACGGCCGCGACCTGCTGCGGCGTCGGGTCGATGCCGCGGTCCGCGAGGTACTGCACGACGTTCGACGCGCCGCTCATCGGCCCGATGCAGACCTCCTGCGTGCGGCCGAACATGCCCGCGGGCACGCCCGAGTAGATGCGGTCCGCGAGGTACGAGTCGCCCTTCCGCCGCGCCTTCAGGATGGCGGCCGCGTGGACGCCGGTCTGGGTGCGGAAGGCGTCGCTGCCCGCCAGCGGGTAGTTCGGGGGGATCGGGTACTTCAGGATGCGCGAGGCGCAGTGGCAGTAGTCGAGCAGGTGCGACACGTCGCGGTCCTCGCCGATGGTCCCGAGCAGGCGCAGGTTCATGATCAGCCGGTCGATCGAGCAGTTGCCCGACCGCTCGCCCACGCCCAGCGCGCACCCGTGGACCCGGTCCGCGCCCCACTGGAGCGCCCAGAGGCTGTTCGACAGGGCGATCCCGCGGTCGTTGTGCCCGTGCCAGTCCACGCCGACGCGCGCACCCATGCCCTTCAGCAGGTTCCAGACGAACCGGAGCAGCGACCGGATCCCGTCGGGCGTCGCGTGGCCGACCGTGTCGGTCAGGCAGAGTCGCGTCGCGCCGGCGTCGATCGCGTTCTCGATCAGGCGGTACAGGATGTCCGGCCGCGATCGGATCGTATCCTCGGTCACGAAGGTGACGGGCAGGCCCTCGCGCCGCGCGAACTGGATGGCCATGCGTGCGCGGCCGAGCATGAGCGGCAGGTCCCACTCCTCCGCGATCATGCGGATCGGCGACGACCCGATGAACGCCATGACCTCGAGCGGCATCCCCGCGGCCTGGCTGACCCTGGCCGCGTTCGCGACGTCGTCCTCGAGGGTGCGCACGGCCACCGCGGGCCGGATGCGGAGGCCCTCGTCGCGGATCGCCTTCGCGAGGTGGATGCACTCGGCCGTGGCGGTGTCGGACGCCCCCGGGAGCCCGATGTCCGCGGTCTCGATGCCGAGCGCGTCCATCAGCCGGAGCAGCTCGGCCTTCTCCTCGACCGGCGGGTTCACGAGGTACGCGGACTGGAGCCCGTCGCGAAGCGTCTCGTCCAGAAGCTCGACGTGCTTCCGGCGGAACCGGACCGTCGGTTCCACGAGGTTCCAGTCGTAGACCGTGTTGTCGTGCAGCGGGTCCGGGCCTTCCTCGAACATCCTTCGGTCCTCCACCCTCGCCTCGGTCCGCCCGACGGCATCCGTCAGTCCTCGACCCGGGCCAGGTCCCGCTTCATGATGCGCTCGCGCTTGTCGTACGCCCTGCGGCCGCGCGCGAGCCCGATCTCGACCTTGGCCCGCCCGTTCCTGAAGTAGATGGCGAGCGGCACGATGGTCAGCCCCTTCTCGCGCGTCTTGGCGTCGAGCTTCGCGATCTCCCGCGCGTGCAGGAGCAGCTTGCGGGCCCTGCGCGGCTCGTGGTTCTGGTACGACGCCGCCGCGTACTGGGCGATGTTCGCGCCGACCAGGAAGACCTCGCCGCCCCGCACCTCGGCGTAGCTGTCCACCAGCGCCGCGCCGCCGTCCCGGAGCGACTTGACCTCGCTCCCGAGCAGGGCCATCCCGGCCTCGAACGTGTCGAGGATCTCGTAGTCGTGACGGGCCCGCCGGTTCTGGCAGACCATCTTCCGTCCGTCTTCCTTCTTCGTCGCCACTGCCCCCGGCCCTTG
>VGRB01000615.1 GCA_016875475.1 Deltaproteobacteria bacterium | reverse complement strand
ACCACGGGCCCGGGCTCGGGCTTGGGTGCGGGGACCGGGGCCGCGACCACGGGTACGGGCTCGGGTGCGGGAGCAGCCGCCGGGGCGGGTACGGGCACTGGCACGGGGGCGGACGCGGTCGCGGTCGCGACCATCTGGACGGGCTCGAGGACCGCGTCCGCCCTGGGGACACGGATCGCCTTGAAGGAGCCGGTCTCGTGGTAGCGGCGGACCCACAGGCCCTCGGACTCGACCTTGCCCAGGACGTCGACCAGCGCGTCGCCGAACTCGTCGAGCCGGTGCTGGCGCCGCGACGGCTCCGGGTCCGTCGCCTTCAGGAAGACGTCGTCGAATCGCGGCGTGAGCCTCGGTACCTGCTGGGACAGCGGGATGCCGGGCTTGACCGGGACGCCGCCGATCACCTCGCCCGCGATGAGGGCGAGCGAGTAGACGTCGGTCTCGCGCAGCTCGAGCGCCGGGTCCGTGAGCTGCTCGGGCCCGCGGTAGTAGTCGGCCACCGGGATCTCCTCGCCCTCGCGCAGCAGGCGGGAGACGAGGTAGTAGGGGTCGGAAAGGGCGAGCCGGTCCGGCAGCACGAAGATGTTCTGGGGCTTCAGGTTCCCGTGGATCGCGCCGGTCTTGTGGATCGCCTGGAGCCCGGTCAGCATGCGCGTGCAGAACGACCGGATCTTGGGCACGGTGAAGTGCTCGCCCGATTCCGCGTGGAGGTCGAGCACGGCCTGGAGCGACATGCCCTCCATGAGCTGGCACGTGATGAACTGGAGCCCGCGGTCCTCCTGGACCTCGTATATCTTGACGATGTTCGCGTCCTGGTAGGCGCGGGCGCGATACAGCCGCATCAGGTTCTGGTCGCGGAACTCGGACGCGAACAGCTCCGGCCGGAAGACCTTCACCGCGACCGGCAGGTCGAGCGCCAGGTCGAGCGCCTTGAACACGATCCCGCACGGACCGGATCCCCGTCCGAACACCACCCGGAACCTGCCGCCGAGCTTGTCGCCGATCGCGGGAAGACCTGCCTGCGCGTTCATCCGTTCCCTCGCTGCGAGCGCCCCGCGGACCGGGGCGGACCGGCGCGCAAAGTATCAGAGCGGACGGGGAAGTTCAAGTCGCGCGCGCCTCGCGGGCGCCTCGCGCGCCTCGCGCGCGGCGCGCGCGCGACGCATCCCGCAGATGACCGACGAGGTCCGGATCCGGAACATGCTGGTCCTGAGCTTTTTCTGCACGCGCGCCCGGACCACGTCCGCGCCCGCGGTGCCCCCCAAATCGTCGGGCCTCCTTGCCGTTGGGCGGCTCCCCCTGCGCGGCTTTGCCGCGCGGGGGCGCCCCCAGGGCCGGCTAGTTTCGTGGATCTGGCGCGCTGCGCGCCGTCCGATAGCGCTGCTATCGGCCGGTGCTCGCGTCCGCCGCCTTCGTTGCGACCGCCTTGGGCCCCCTTTGCGGCCCGGGGGCCGCAAAGGGGATCCGCGAAACCGCTCGGCCATCCGCTCGCCCCCGGCTGCGTCGGACCGGCGATTTGGGTGCCCCGCGGCCCCTTGACTCCGGGCGACGGCCTCCACGAGAATCCCGGCCGGGGACGCGCGCGGACAGCGGACGACGGAGGGGCAGGCATGACGGCTTTCGTGCTCACGGACGACCTGCTGACGGGTCTCCCGGAGATCGACAGGCAGCACCGGGTCTTCTTCGCGTGGGGCAACCGGGTCCTCGGGACTCGCGACCTGGACCGCGACCTCGAGGTGTTCGGGCGCGCCGTCCTGTTCATCCAGAGGTACGCGGAGTACCACTTCGCGGCCGAGGAGTTCGCCATGGACCTCTTCGGATACCCCGGCGCCGCGGTGCACCGGTCCCGGCACGCCTTGTTCATGGACAGGGCACGGGGGCTGGCCGACCTCGCCCGCGCCGAGGGGTTGTCCAGCGAGGTCAGGCTCGGGGTGTACTTCCTGATCCAGGACTGGTTCCCCCAGCACATCGGCTGGGCGATAAGCTGCAAACCCTGGCGACCGCCGCAGGCGGGCGGCCGGCGCGCCGGCTGCCGGCGCCGTCGCGATACGCATATGACGCCCCTGCATCGGACGCGCCGGGGCGCCGAAGGCGCCTGTCACAGGGTCAGCGAGAATATCGATCGCCGGCTGCGCGGGGCGTCTCGGGCACCGGCCTTCTGGGCCCCCCTTGCGGCCTGCGGACGCAAGGGGGATGCGGGGACCCCCGGATTCCTGTCACTTATC
>VGRB01000614.1 GCA_016875475.1 Deltaproteobacteria bacterium | reverse complement strand
GGGGCGCACGTCACCGGTGCAGTAACTCGTGAATTTCGGCGGCCGCTTCGAGGCCCAGGGCGTCCCATCGCTGGTTGAGGAGCGTGAGTTTCCGCCGCTCGGCGGTCCAGAGCCGAAGCGCCCTCGCCTCGTCTGGGTGGAGGCGCGAGGTCCGCGTCTTGGCGTCGACCTTGTACGTCCACTGGCAGTAGGGACCGTGCAGGAGCGGGGGAGCGGCCTGACATCGGCATCCCGGCTTGCCGCACGGCATGTACCGGTCGAGGACCGTCCCGGGAAGGACCAGACCGATTTCGGCCACGGCGACGCGTAGCTCGTCGAGGCGGACTCGGTAGGCGTCCGGCAAGGGGTCGAACGGGGTCGACATTGAATGGGCTCCTGTTGTCTGACAGTCTATATACTGTTAGGATGTCCGCACGTCAAGTCGCCGGGAGGCGAACCCCATGCCCGACCCCGTGCTCCCCGTCCTCCGGACCCAGACCCTCGGGTCCCTTCCCCTCCTCCAGCACCTGTTCGACCGCCTCCGCCTCGACGACCTCCTGCGCCAGACCGTCCCCTTCGACGACCGCCGCTACCGCATCCCCCCGGCGACCGCGCTCGGGGTCCTCCTGCGCAACCTCATCGTCGGCCGACGCCCCCTCTACGGCCTGTCCGAGTGGGCCCGGCCCTTCCCCCCCGACCTGCTCGGCCTCGCGCCAGACCAGGTCTCAGAGCTCAACGACGACCGCGTCGGCCGTGCCCTCGATCGCTTCTTCGACGCCGATCGCGCCTCCTTCCTCACCGCCCTCGTGGTCCGCGCCGTCCGCGAGTTCAAGGTCGACCTCTCCCAGTTCCACAACGACTCCACCTCCATCACCTTCTCCGGCCAGTACAACCTCGCCACCGGTCGCAAGATCCGCGGCAAGCAGGCCCTCCGCATCACCCACGGCCACAACAAGGACCACCGGCCCGATCTGAAGCAGCTCCTGTGGATCTTGACCGTGAGCGCCGATGGCGCCGTCCCGGTCCACTACCGGGTGTGCGACGGGAACACCCCGGACGACCCGACCCACATCGAGACCTGGGAGACGGTGCGGCAACTCGCCGGCCGGGCGGACTTCCTGTACGTCGCGGACTGCAAGTTGTGCACGCGGGCGAACCTCGACCACATCGCCAAGGCGGGCGGACGCTTCATCACGGTGCTTCCCCGGAACCGCAAGGAAGACAAGTGGTTCCGCAAGTACATCCAGGACCACGAGCTCCCCTGGGAAGAGGTGATCCGCCGCCCGAACCCCCACGGGGGCGACCGGCCCGAAGACGTGTGGAGCGTCGCCCCGTCTCCGCAGCGGTCCCAGGAGGGATACCGCGTGCTGTGGGTGTGGAGCACGCTCATGGCCGAGCGCGACGGGCACGCCCGTCTCGCCCAGCTCGAGAAGGCCCACGAAGCGGTCGAAGCCCTGAACACGCGCCTGCGTGGTCGGCGGTCGCGGTTCAAGGACCGGGCCGCGGTCGCCGACGCCGTCGAGCGCCTCCTCGTCACCGCCGGCGCAACCCGCTGGGCCGACGTCTCCGTCGTCGAGGACCGCGAGGACCAGTTCAAGCAGGCGGGACCGGGCCGGCCCGGTCCGAACACCCAGTACGTCAAGACCGAGCGCACGCGGTTCCGCCTGGTCTGGAAACTCCGCGAGGACGCCCTCGCCTACGACGCCCGCAGCGACGGCATGTACCCCCTCGTCACGAACTGCGACGACCTCGCCCCGGGCGACGTCCTCAAGAAGTACAAGTACCAGCCCCACCTCGAGAAACGGCATGAGCAGCTCAAGACCGTCTACGCCGTCGCACCCGTGCTGCTCAAGAACGAGGGCCGCGTCGAGGCCCTCCTCCTCCTGTACTTCGTCGCCCTCCTCCTCCAGGCCCTCATCGAACGGCAACTCCGCAACGCCATGAAGGCCGAGAAGCTCGAGATGCTCCCCCTCTACTTCGAGGAGCGTGACTGCCGCGCCCCCACCGCCTCCCGCGTCCTCGAGGTGTTCGACACCATCCAGAGACATCAACTCGTCGACGGGTCCACCGTCCGGCAGCGCTTCGGACCCGACCTCACCGCGTTACACCGGGATCTCCTCCGGCTGATCGGGGTCCCGGACCACCTCTACACCCGTGGAAGTTGAGCAACGCCAACGATCAGGTCCGCCGTAATTCCGGTCAAATGGCACGCCGGACGTGCGGAAAGTGGGGCCAGAGGCTCCGTCGCC
>VGRB01000613.1 GCA_016875475.1 Deltaproteobacteria bacterium | reverse complement strand
TCCACCTCGTCCCGCTCGATCCCGAGCGCGGACGCGAGGTGCGAACACCGCTCGGCCGGGCCGAGCCTGTGCCATCCCGGGCGCCGCGAGCCCTCCACCGTCAACCTCCGCGCTCGAGGGAATCCGTCTTCGCTCCGCGCTCCAGGTGCACGCCGCGCGCCGCGACCGACAGCGGCACGAACCGCCCCCCCATCGCCTCGACCTGGTCCCTGAACGGCCGGTCGTCCGCGCCCGGCGGGAACGCCGCGACCACGAGGTCCCCGCCCCCCGCCCCGGACGGCTTGGCCGCGCCGCCGCAACTCGACGCCGCTTCGACGATCCTGGCCGCGGACTCGGGGACGATGTCGATCCCGGCGGCCCGCCCCAGCTCGGCGAGGAGCGCCCCGTACCGGTGGATCCCCTCGACGAACGCCGCCGCGTCCTCGGCCGTCGCGAGCGACTCGCACACCGCGGCCATTCGCCCGAGCAGGCTCGCCCACGCCGCCGGCTCGCGCGACCGCCATTCCCGGAACGCGCGGACCAGGGCCGGCGTCCTCGCCTCCTGCCCGGTCCAGACGAACCAGGTCACGACCCCCTGGGGGGGACGCCAGGAGTCGAGCACCGGGAACCCGCCCCCCTGCGGCGGCCGCATCGCGAGCCGCCCGCCGAAGAGCGCCGCCGCGATGTCCGCGCCGCTCCCCGGCTCGCCCTGGTGCGCGTCGTGGGCGGCACGGGCCACGCCCCACATGTCGAGCCTGCGCCCGTCGTGCTCCACGTCGAAGCCCACCTCGGCATAGACCGACGCGACCGCCGCGACCGTGACCGCCGCGCTGCTGCCGACCCCGAGCTTCTGCACGCCGTTCCGGAGCGCGGACGAGTCCGCGGTCCAGCCGCCGCCCGCCAGCGGCACCCCGAGGTGTCGCGCAGCCGCCTCCCGCGCGCTCGCAACGAGCCCGACCGACGGCGCGTCGGACGGGGCCAGGCGCACCCACCGGTCCACCGCCATCACCAGCGCGGTCGCGCCGTCGAGCACCGCGTACTCACCCGCGATCATGACCTTGCCCGGCGCGTGCACCACGAACCGACGACGCGCCGTCATCCGAGCACCTCCGCCCCCTCGCCCGGTCTCTCGACGCGGACCTCCGTGACCCCGGCAACGCCGCGGAGCGCGTCCGCGACCGCCGCCGCGTCGCCCGGGCCGCACAGGACCTTCACGTGCGGGCCCGCGTCGATCGTGACCCAGGCCCCGGCCCCTTCCGCGCGCAACGCCCGGACGCGGTTGACCGCATCCACCGTGGCCGCGTTCCAGTAGAGAATCGGGGGGTTCGACGACAACGCGACCGCGTGCATCGAGAAGGCGTTCGCCTCGGCCACGCGGCCGAGGGCCGGGAGGTCCCGCGCCGCGAGGGCCGCCTTCGCCGCCTCCAGGTCGCCCGCGCCCCGCGCGATCCACGCGGGGTAGAACGGGGAAGTAGCGCGCGACCGCTCCATCCCCTCGGTCGAGCCCACGGCCTTCTCCCCGGCGCCGTTGACCGCGATCACCAGCCGCACGTCCCACGCGTCGGCCGCGGCGACCTGCACCGGGACGCAGTCGGAGCCGTCCGGCGACATGCCCGCGGGCAGCTCCACGAACCCGCCGAGCAGGCTCCGGGGCGCGGACCCGGATCCCTCGCGGGCGAGCGCCGCGAGCGCGGGCAGCGGCAGGTCCAGGCCGGCGGCCCGGGTCGAGGCGAGCGCGAGGGCCGCGAAGCCCGAGGACGACGAGGCGAGCCCGGACGCGACGGGGAACGTCGCGCGCGTCTCGACCCGCGCGAACGCCGCCATGCCGGCGAGCGACCTCACGCGGTCCAGGAAGCGCGACGCGCGCTGCCGGAACGCCTCGGGCGCCGCGGCCCCGTCCGCGAGGACCTCGTCCCGAGGGGCCGCGTCGTCGAAGGTCACGCGCGTCTCGGTCACGAGCGACGAGCACGTCATGGACAGGCTGCCGGTCGCGGGCAGGTTCAGCCGCAGGTCCCGCTTCCCCCAGTACTTCACGAGCGCGATGTTGGCCCGCGCGCGGGCCGCCGCGGTCCTCGTCACGATCCGTCCCCTCCCGCCACGAGCGACCCGTGGCCCGCCGCGGCCCAGGCCTCCACCACGTCATCCTCCGCGCCCGGCCGCGGCAGGACAACGACCGATCCCCCCCCGCCGGCGCCGGTCAGCTTGCCGCCGAGCGCGCCCGCTGACCGGGCGATCGCGAGCATCCGCTCGATGGCGGGGCGC
>VGRB01000612.1 GCA_016875475.1 Deltaproteobacteria bacterium | reverse complement strand
CACGGCTGCGTACGGCGGCGTGACGTGCGCGGTCGCGAGCCGCCGCGGCTACCACTACCTCGCCCGCGTGGCGGGCGACCGGTCGCTGAGGGTCACGCGCCTGCGGCACGGCGCCCTGATCGAGGAGCCGGTCACGATCGCCGCACGCGCGGTGCCCGACGGATGCCTGGTCGCGGACCTCACGGTCTCGACGACGGGCGCGGTCTGGCTCCTGCTCGTCCGAATCGAGGACGTGGTCGGGCCGCGCAACGAGTGGCTGGTCCTGAACGCGACCGCCGGCGTGACCGTCCCGGTCACCCGCGGCACCGGGGCCGTGCACGCCGCGCCGACGGTCGACGCGCACCCCTTCGAGGACGTCCTGCTCGTCGGCGTGCCGACGGGGGACGACCTCGTGACCCACGGCGTCTTCACCGTGGATCCGGTCCGCAAGCTCGCGACCCGCCGGGTCTCGCCCGACCGGGCCTACAGCCCGGCCTGGTCGCCCTGCGGAAGGTTCGTCGCGTACTGCACGTCCGCCATCGAGCGCGTGCCGGGCGGCGGCGCCGCGGTGCGCGGACCGAGCACGGTCTGGGTCGCCGACCGGGAGTTCGGGGACGCCACCCCCGTCGCGCACGACGAGTGGGTATTCGACCTGTCATGGACCGGCGACGGCGGCCACCTGGTGCTGCTGGACGGCGGGGTCCCGCGGGCGAACAAGGGGCACGGGGGCGTGCTGAGGGTGGTGGACGTGGCCGCGGGCCTGGGCGCCTGCGACCTGCTCCGCCCCGGCGACGGCGCGGAGGGCAGGTCCCTGTTCCTCCACGTGGACGCCGGGGACCTCCGGCTCGGCCGGGGGTCGGGCGGCGCTTCGGGCCGGCGGCCGCCCGCGTCGCTCGCCACGTTGACGCCCGACGCGCTCGCGGACGCGGTGCTGACGCCCGGCCGCCTCGAGCCGACGGCCCGGCACGTCGCGACGCTGGCGCGCGCCGAGCACGGGCTCCCACCCGCCATCCGCGAGGCGCTGGTCGCCTGGGCGGCGGGGCCCGAGACGATCACGTCCGAGCTGTGGTCCCCCGCCGCGGTGCCCGCCGTCGCCCGCCTTCTCGCCGCGGCGCTCGGAGGCCCGGGTCCGGACCTCGCTCCCGACTCGTTCCGGGACGTGGCGCGCAAGGCCTTCGAGCTGCTCGTGTGGCGCCACGAGGCGACCTCGGGGCTCCGCTCCGGGATCCCGGAGAAGGCGCGCCCCGCCGCGCTCGACGACGTTGCCCTCGCCGCCGGCGCCCTCGCGGGCCGGGCCTCCGCGCTGGCGTCGCAGGCGGGCGTCGAGCGCACGGCCGCGGAACTGCGCGAGATCGCGGCCCGGCTGGTCCCGGGCGGCGGCGCCCCGGACGCCGGCAGGGCCGTGCCGCTGAAGGGGCTCCTGTCGCCCGGCGAGCCCGCGGACCGCGTGTCAGGTCACATGACGGCCGACGCGTGGGCGCGCCTGCAGGCCCCCTACGTCGCGCTCGCCGATCTCACGCGCGAGGTGGTGCAGCCTGACCGGCTGCCGGAGGACCCGGACGACGCGTGGGCGACCGCGGTGCTGCTCGACGCCGCGCTCGCGAACGCGACGCTGAAGCGCGAGGGCGACTCGATCCGATCGGCGCCCATGGCGTTCGCGGCTCGCGCCTGGTGGGACGTGGGCGGGCTCCGGCGCTTCGCCGCCGCGCTCGCCCGGATCACGACCGGCTGGGAGGGTCCCTCCCTGTACGACGTGGACGTGGCCACGCTGGCGGACAAGTGCTGGACGTTCCTGCCGGACTCCGAGCTGGTGGCCCTCCCCTGCCTCGAGGCGCTCCTCGACCGCGAGGACCCGCCGCCGGACGTCCTGTTCCGGGCGTTCCGGGTCGCGTGGCGGCTCAACTCGGTTCGCGGCCCGGTCGAGCCCGTGGATCCGGATCGCGTCCGTCGCGCCGCCGAGATCGCGGTCGCCGCGGAGCGCGTGCTCGCCCGCGTCGCGCCGGGGTCCAGGGACGCGGAGGCTGCGAGCGACGCGATCCGCACGCTCGAGGATCGGGGCGTCATCCGGGTCGCCGCGGCGCCGTTCGATCCGCCCCCCTCCCCGAAGGAGCCGTCGCTCCACCGCCTGTGGCGACGCCTCGGATCGAGGCTGGACGTGTCCGTCGGCGACCTCGGGGCGTTCGCGGACTCGCTGATGGCGGGGCTCGCCTCCCGGGCCGCCGGCCCTGTCCGGCCGACCGCCGAGATGGTGGCCGGGATCCTCCCCGGCCCGGCCACG
>VGRB01000611.1 GCA_016875475.1 Deltaproteobacteria bacterium | reverse complement strand
GCGTTCACGACCCAGACCGCGCCTTCGCGGGTGACGCAGCGGTACAGGGTGTCGGCGGACGCCGCGGCGGGCGCGAGCGCGAGGAGCACGGCGGCGATTCGGGCCGGGCCGGACATTGCGTAATTGTACCGGCGGTCGCGGCGCTCGGCCAATCCCCGGCGGAGCGGTCGCCCGGCGGATCCGGCATGGTTCCGCATCGCGGATCCGGGTATCATTCCCCCCGGCGTTCGGGAGATCACCTGATGACGCGGTGCGCGCGGTTCGTGGCGGTTTTGGCCGGGTTCGCGGTGGCGTGCGGCGGTGGCGGCCGGTCCGCGCTCGTCCCGGGGGACGCCCTCGTCGAGGTCGCGGCCGGGGACGAAAGCCCGGAGACGCCGGCGCCCGCGGAGGCGATCGACGAGCCGAGGCCCGAGCCCGTCCCCGAGCCCGTCCCCGAACCCGTCCCCGAGCCACAGCCCGAGCCCGCTCCCGAGCCGGTCCCGGACGTGTCCGCCCCCGAGCCCGAGCCGGAGCCCGTCCCGGAGCCGACTCCCGACGTCCCCGTGGTCGAGACCTGGGGCCCCGACACGGCCGGCATGTCCGACGCGGCCGCCGCCTGCACCTACGTGATCGCGGGGCTCTGCGAGAAGGTGATCAAGCGCTGCGACGACATGGCCTTCAACATCATCCCGGACGGCTGGATGGACTCGTGCACCGCGTTCCTGCTCGGCAACGACGAGGTCATCAAGAACGCGTGCACGATGCTGGACGACGCCGAGTCCTCCGACCCGGTGGTTCAGATGATCCAGAAGGCCGGGCCGGTGGTGCTGAAGTCCTGCGTGGACAACTACGAGTGCACGCTGGAGAGCGCGATCGCGCTCTGGGGCGTGGTCCAGCCGTTCTTTCAGGGCAAGCAGCCCGCGGTGACCGACATCCTCGGGATCGTCACGACGCTCTGCCTGTAGGGGTCTCCGCCACGCCCTCGCTCCCCTCCCCCTCCGCGTCCTCCGACACGACCGGCCCGAGCGAGAACGCGCGCCGGAACGGCACTGACCCGTTCGCGATGAACCACCCGCCGAACAGGATGAGCTGGAGGAACTGGAGCGACCAGACCGCGAGCGCGAACGCGAACCCGGCCTGCGGCGTGCCGAAGGCGGGGCCGTACAGCTTGGCCGGCAGCAGCAGGAAGAACCAGAACGACCCGACGTTCGCCGGGGCGTTCGGGATCATCATGCCGACCACGATCGTGGACATCATCGCGAACGCCAGCAGCAGGTCCACGTGGACGCCGCCGAAGCCGCGCGCGAGCACCCACAGGCCGATCCCGTTCGAGCACCAGTACAGCAGCGACCCGAGCAGGAACCACGCGGTGCTGCGCGCGTCCGGGAAGACCGACAGGCCGTGCGTGAAGCGCTCCGTGATGCCCGCGAGCCTGGCGCCGATGCGCTGCCCGGTGACGTGGCCGGCGAGCCACGACACGAAGTCCGTCACCCGGCGCCGGAACGCGAACATCAGGACCAGCACGCCGACCGCCGCCGCGAACACGAAGAGCGCGGCGATCGTGGCGAAGCGCAGCTCCTCGTAGGACGCCGGGTTGATCCGCGGCATGAAGACCAGCGCGACCGCCAGGAACCCCGCGACCATCACGCCGTCCACGAGCCGCTCGACCACCACGGTCGCGAGCGCGGCGGACCTCCGGATCGGCGCGACGGTCGGGATGAGCGCCGGCCGGACCAGCTCGCCGAAGCGCATCGGGAGCACGAACACCGCCAGGAACCCGACCGAGCACACGCGGTTCAGCCTCGGGAAGCCCACGTGGGCCAGCGGCTTCAGCAGCGGCTGCCACCGCCACACCCGGAACACGTGCATCGCGACGAGCGTCAGGAAGTAGATCGGCACGTACCAGAGGTCGAACGTCCAGGTCGCCGCGACGACCCGCGAGCCGTCCAGCCGGATGTCCGACATCATGTCGCCCGACGGCATCTGGTCGAGCGAGAGCCACACGAACAGCGCACCGATCCCCAGCGAGATCACCCACTTCGCCGCCGTGACCGCCGCGCGCCGCGCGCCTTCCATCGGGACCGTCCCTGTACCCGAAAGGCGGGCGGAGTGTATTGGAAAGTGCGGTCCGGAATCAACGGGGGGGGCCGAGGACCCAAATCGTCGGGCCTCCTTGCCGTTGGGCGGCGGCGTGGCCGGCTTGTTTCGTGGATCTGGCGCGCTGCGCGCCGTCCGATAGCGCTGCTATCGGCCGGTGCTCGCGTCCGCCGCCTTCGGCG
>VGRB01000610.1 GCA_016875475.1 Deltaproteobacteria bacterium | reverse complement strand
GACCAGGCGGTGAGCGGCGAAGCGGCAAGCGGCGGCGTCGATGCCGGACGCCGAGCGCGATCGAGCCCGCGCCCCCTGCCTTGTCGAGCCCGCGCCCTCGGCCTTGTCGAGCCCGCGCCCCCTGCCTTGTCGAGCCCGCGCCCCCTACTTCCATGTCATCGAGAGCTTGCGCTGATGGGCGACGCAGTCCCGGAGGTAGAGGTTGATGAGGCCCTGGTAGGGGACGCCGGTCTGCTCGGACAGTCCCTTGAAGTAGGCGATCACGTCCTCGCCGAGGCGGATCGTGACCTGCTTCTTGAGGCGTCTGGCGTATGGGTTCCTCCTTCCCGCCATCCTGGACAGGTCGTACTCGCGTCTCATCTTCCACCTCCCGGGTAGCTGGCCCGCTCGGCCCGCGTCGCCCTGCGTGCCGAGATGATCCTGATCGTGTCGCCGCCATCGCGCAGGGCGTGAACGACAAGGAGCACCCGGAGCAGCGCACTGACGCCGAGGAGCAGGAATTTCTGCTCGTCGGCGGAGTGGTCCGGGTCGTCGTACACGACGGCATCCTCGTCGAAGAAGACTGTTCGCGCCTCCTCGAACGAAACCCGGTGCGCCCGGATGTTGGCCCGGTCCTTCACCTCGTCCCACTCGAACCGCATCCGGTCGCGACTCCCCGACAACGCACTTACATTGTAGTGCCGCTCCGCAGGCGGTGCAACGGAAGCGCCGACGGGCGCTTCGGGCGGCGGATGGTCCGTCCTCGGATGCTGGACGCGAGCGAGCCGGTGAGCATGTATGGAACGCTTGCGGCGTCCAGCGCCCGGACGAGCCGGATCAGGAGGTCCTGCTGTGCCATCGAAGCAGCTCCTGCACGACCCGGGCGCGGGCATCGGCTTCGGACAAGGTCGGATCGAGGTCTCGAATGCCCGCCGCGCGCAGGTCCCTCGCAAGCCGCTCCAGCTCGAAGGCCTTCAGGAGCTTCCGCTCCGGGGACATCCCCCTCAGGATGCGCAGCGTCAGCGCCCGATCGGGGTCTTCCTTCGTACTCGCGGGCGTCTCGCGCGGCCCGGTGTCGCGTTCGGGTTCCATCGACCGCAGGATACGACGGCGCGGGCCGGGAGGCAATCGGGTCGGGTCCTGCGGAATCCCCTCATGATCGGCAGCCGAAGGGAGTCGGGGAGTTACGTGCGCGGTGGGCGCCGGGCCAGCGGGCCTCACATCTGGCCCGCGGCCAGGCGCGCCCGGTTTGCGGGGATACCTCAGGGTCGGGTCGGGTCGGGTCGGGCGCCGCTTCTGACATCGGGTCGGGCGCCGCGGGAATCCGCGCGGCACCATCAGCGAACGAGTGTCAGCGAACGAGTTGCGGCAGCAACGCAGGAGCGATATCGTCTGTTCGGCTACGATACCGGGACGTCCGCATGGTCCGCACGGTCATCGCGCTCGCGGCCGAAGACAAGCGCTGGATCGACCGCAAGGCCGCGGCGGAGGGCGTCTCCATGAGCGAGGTCGTCCGGCGGGCCGTACGGCGGATGCGGGCGGAGGAGTCCAGGCGGACATCGTACGCCCGGCTCATCGAGTCGACGGCCGGGATCCGGTCCGGCGAGGACGGCCTGACCGCGCAGCAGAGGTTGCGCGGTGAGTGGTAGGCGCGCGACGACCGCCGGGAAGGTCGCGCCGGCTGCCCGAACGGTTCCGCGGGCACGCCGCGCGAGCGAGCGCTTCCCGGAGGCCGGGGATGCCGCGCCAACGCCGGTCAGGACGGCGTGGCCGACTCGGGGGCCTCGGGGGACCTCCTGCCGCTGGACTCCTGCATCCTGCTGGACTCCTGCATCCTGATCGATCACCTCAACGGCGTGCACGCGGCGAGCGAGTGGCTGCGGGCGCACGCGGACGCGCGCGTTTCGCCGATCACGGTGGCGGAGGTGCTCGCGGGCCTCGACGGCGAGGCGCGCGACCTGGCGGCCCGACTCCTGGCCATGTTCACCTGCCTGGCGCCGGATCGCGAGGTCGCCGAGGCCGCGGCGGAGCTGCGGCGGCGGCACGGGTGGCGCATTCCCGACGCGTTCCAGACCGCGCTGGCCCTCCGCCACGGCCTGCGGCTCGCGACCCGCGACGCGGACGACTTCCCGCCCGACCGCCATGCGTTCGTGTTCGTGCCGTACGTCCTGGGGAGGTCGGGGGCTACTTGACGGTCCGAACGACGCGGAAGCCGGTGCTTGGCGAGCGCCCAGGCCACACCTGGGGCCCTCGGTGGGCTGCACGGATCTCGTTCCAGTAAAA
>VGRB01000609.1 GCA_016875475.1 Deltaproteobacteria bacterium | reverse complement strand
CGAGGTGCGCCGGGGCCGCCGAGGTGCGCCGGGGCCGCCCAGGTGCGTCGCGGCCGCCGAGGTGCGCCGGGGCCGCCGAGGTGCGTCGCGGCCGCCGAGTTGCGCCGGGGTCGCCGAGGTGCGCCGGGGCCGCCGAGGTGCGCCGGGGCCGCCGAGGTGCGCCGGGGCCGCCGAGGTGCGCCGGGGCCGCCGAGGTGCGCCGGGGCCGCCCAGGTGCGTCGCGGCCGCCGAGGTGCGCCGGGGCCGCCGAGGTGCGTCGCGGCCGCCGAGGTGCGTCGCGGCCCGCACCGGGTGAAGATCGCCAGGGACGGGTTCGTGGCGGTCGAGCAGGTCGCGGGCGTCCCGCCGGGTCGGGAAGTACGGCTCCGGGTGGCCCTGCAGCGCGAGCGCCCCGACGACCCGGCACCGATCCGGGCCGCGGCCGCGGGGCAGCGCAGGGGCGCCCGATTCGGACCGTGGAAGTGGGTCGCGATCGGCGTCGGCGCGGGCCTCGCCGCGACCGGGGGCGCCTTGCACGCGCTTGCGGCGAGCGGCTGGGCCGACGTGAACGGCGCCGCCCGGCACGCCGACGGGACGGTCCGGTGTGCGCCGATGACGAGGCCGGGGGCGATGGACCGGCAGCGGTCAGCCGATTGCAGGATTTGCGCCGCGGTCGGCCTGTACGCGGCCGGCGGCGCCGCGCCGGTCACGGGGATCGTGTTCCGGATCCTGGACGCGACGGGGGGGGACTGGTCCGGGGCCGCCGCGGGGGCGCCGGCACTCGGACCGGGCCCGGGAGAGGCGGGGGTCGCGGCGAGCTGGAGGTTCTGATGGGATGGCGGAGTCGTCGGCCAGGCCTCGCCTGGCATGCGGTCATCGCGGGGGCGCTCGCAGGCTGCTCGGGGTGGAACCGGGACGCCGGATCCATCCACACCTACGAATGCGGCGGGCCGGGCGACGGGAGCTGCGGCAGCGGGTGCGAGTGCGTGGCCGCGCCTCCGGTCGCCGACCCGGAATACGCGTTCGTCTGCCGCTGCGCGCCGATCGCGAAGGACGACGGGGGGGGCGGGGATGCCGCCCCGGAGGCGTGCTCCGACGAGTGCCCGACCGCGGGCGCGGTCGAGTGCACGGACGGCATTCACCTCCGGACGTGCGGGGATGCGGGCGGTGACGGTTGTCGAGAATGGGGGGACGCGGAGGCGTGCCCCGCGAACCACGCGTGCCAGACGGGACGGTGCGTCGCGGACATGGTCACGGTGCCGGCCGGGGCGTTCTGGCGCGGATGCAACGAGGCCGTAGAGGGCCCGAACGCATGCGGAGAGGACGAGTACCCGTTCCACAAGGCCACCCTTCCCGCCTTCGACATCGACCGTATCGAGGTGACGGCCGCGGCTTACGGCGCGTGCGTCACGGCGGGGAACTGCGCGGCGCCGGCCTGCACGGCCGGGGCGGCCGTGGCGGCCGGGGCGCCCGTCGCCTGCGTCCGCTGGGAGGACGCGGGCGCCTACTGCGGCTGGGCCGGCGGCGGGCGACGGCTGTGCACGGAGGCCGAGTGGGAGAAGGCCGCTCGCGGCACGGAGGGCTGGCGCTTCCCGTGGGGGAACGAGTGCCCGGCGTCGTGGGGGGGCAAGTGCGCGGGTCCCGAATGGACGGAAGCCACGGCCAGGGCCAACTGCGGTGAGACCCGGTGCCACGACGGCCACGCCGAAGCCGCGCCCGCGGGCAGCTTCCCGGCGGGGGCGAGCCCGCACGGCGTGCTGGACATGGCCGGGAACGTGCTCGAATGGGTGCAGGATTGGTACGCGGGCGACTACTACTGCCACGGCCCGGACGCGACCTGCACAGCGTCGTGCGCGGACTGCAAGGGCGCTTCCGCGTTCGCGAACCCCTGGGAATCGCCGCAGGGCCCGTTCGCCGGCGCAGGCCAGTCCGGGAGCCGCCGGGTGCTCCGCGGCGGAAGCTTCCACTACCTCACGTCCGACCTCCGCGCCTCCGACCGCGGCGACAGCGACCCGGCCGCCTCCAGCGGCGCCGTCGGCTTCCGCTGCTGCCGCTCGAAGTAGGACCCCTCCCCCCACCGCGCACCCCGCCCACCCCCCGCGGCCGTCCATTCATACGGCGAAATGACAGATGGGGGGTCCGCAAGCTCCCATGCGGCCCTCCGACAGGTGCGAAAACAACGATCCGCCCCGGTTTTCCTGTGGATCCGCGGTGACGACGCGGGGCGACCTGTCGTTTCGCTGTTCATACGGGCGGGTCGCGCCGCGGGGGCGTCCCGCGATCCGCTGCGACCCCC
>VGRB01000608.1 GCA_016875475.1 Deltaproteobacteria bacterium | reverse complement strand
CCCCTGGCCGTGCCGTTCAGCGCGGTCGGCGCGATCTGGCTGTTCTGGGCGCTGGACTACAACGTCTCGATCGCCGCGTGGGTCGGCATGATCGCGCTCATGGGGCTCGACGCGGAGACCGGCGTCTTCATGCTGCTGTTCCTCGACCTCTCGTACGATCAGGCGAAGCGCGAGGGCCGGCTGAAGACGCCTGCCGACCTGGACGAGGCGCTCGTGCACGGCGCGGTGAAGCGGGCGCGCCCGAAGATGATGACCGTGATGGCCGCCCCCATGGGCCTGCTGCCGATCATGTGGTCCACCTCGGCCGGCGCGGACGTCATGAAGCGGATCGCCGCGCCGATGATCGGCGGACTGGTGACGTCGTTCCTGCTGGAGTTGCTGGTGTATCCGGCGATCTACAAGCTTTGGAAGCGGAGGGAGATCCGGTGGGCATCCTGATCGTCGAGGACGACCCCGCGATGCGCGAGGTCCTGGCGTACCAGGTCGGCGAGGTCGCGGCGGGGGAGCTGGACGTCGTCGCCACGGGCGAGGAGGGGCTCGCCGCGTTCGACCCGCGGCGGCACGCCGTCGTCGTGACCGACCTGAAGATGCCGGGCCTGGACGGCCTGGCCGTGATGAGGCGCGTGCTCGAGAAGGCGCCGGAAACGCTGGTCGTCGTGGTCACCGCCTTCGGCGACGTCGCGGTCGCGGTCGAGGCGATGAAGGCGGGCGCCTTCGACTTCGTGCCGAAGCCGTTCGACCGGGACCACCTGCACCAGGTCATCCGGAAGGCGCTGTCCGTGGCCTCCCTGAAGAACCGCGTCGAGGAGCTGGAGCGGACGCTCGACTGGGGCGAGAGGGCGCTGGTCTTCGTCTCGCCCGCGATGGGCGAGGCGGTGCGGCTCGCGGACCGGGTCGCCGCGAGCGACGCGACCGTCCTGCTGACCGGCGAGAGCGGCACCGGCAAGGAGCTTCTCGCGCGCCGGGTCCACGCCCGATCTCCGCGCCGCAAGGGGCCGTTCGTGGCGGTGAACTGCGGCGCGATCCCGCGCGAACTGCTCGAGAGCGAGCTGTTCGGGCACGTGCGCGGGGCGTTCACCGGCGCGGTCCGCGACCACAAGGGCCGCTTCGAGGTCGCGACCGGGGGGACGCTCTTCCTCGACGAGGTCGGCGAGCTGCCGAAGGACCTCCAGCCGAAGCTCCTGCGTGCGCTGGAGACGGGGCAGGTCGATCCGGTCGGCGGCCAGCCCCGCGCCGTGGACGTCCGGATCGTCGCGGCGACGAACCGCGACCTCGCCGCCGAGGCCGCGGACGATCGCTTCCGCGCCGACCTGTTCTTCCGGCTGGCGGTGGTGGAGGTCCGCGTCCCGGCGCTCCGGGAGCGGCCCGAGGACGTGCCGGTGCTGGTGGAGCACTTCCTGGCGAAGTGGGGGGGCGGCCGGCGGTTGAAGGTCGCGCCGGACGCGCTCCGGGCGCTCCAGGCGGCGCCGTGGCCCGGGAACGTGCGCGAGCTGGAGAACGCGTGCCGGCGGTTCTGCCTCCTGGCCGAGGACGGGGCCGTGCCGCTCGGGATGGCGCAGGCCGTGGCGCACCGGATCGCGCCGTCCCGCAAGCCCTCGGAAGGGCTGGTGCTGCCGCCGGACGGGCTCTCGCTCCGCGGCCTCGAGAAGGAGGTGATCCTCCGGGCGTTCCGGCTCAACGGGATGAACCAGAGCAGGACGGCCCGCTACCTGCGGATCCCGCGGCATATCCTCTTGTACCGCATGAAGAAGTACGGGATCGGAACCGAGGGCACGGAGCCCGGCGACGAGGGGGAGGCGCAATGAGCGCGCGGTGGTACCTGTCGGGCCGGGCGTTCGCGGCGCTGTGGGTCCCGATCGTGGCGGTGACCGCCGCGCACTACCTGACCGGCGAGAGCCTGCACTGGCTGCACGACATCTGGCGGCGCCTGTACTACCTGCCGATCATCCTCGGCGCGTTCTCGTTCGGGCTCGAAGGCTCGACCTGGGCCGCCGCGCTCGTGGCCGTCCTCTACGCTCCGCACGCCTTCACGACGTTCGCGACCATCGACCCGGCTCACGGGATCGAGAAGACGCTGGAGATGGTGCTGTACCTGGTCGTGGGCGTGGTGACGGGCGTGCTCGTGGACCGCGAGCGGCGCCAGCGGGCGCGGGTCGAGGCCGCGATCGAGCGGATGCGCCTCATGGAGCAGGAGGTCATCCGCGCGGGCCGCCTGTCCGCGCTGGGCGAGCTGACGGCCGGCCTGGCGCACGAGATCCGCAACCCGCTCGGGTCGTTGAAGGGCACCGCGC
>VGRB01000607.1 GCA_016875475.1 Deltaproteobacteria bacterium | reverse complement strand
GGGGCTACTCGGCAGGGGGGAGGTTCTGCGGCCAGGATTGCGCCCTCGACACGGACTGTCCGGAGGGATTCGCCTGTCTCGACGCGGTCGGGACCGACGGCAAGCGGCAGTGCCGCGCCGTGTCGGGCGACTGTCCGTGCACGCCGCGGTACGTGCTGATGCAGCTCACGACCACGTGCTCCCTGGCGAACGAGCACGGGACCTGCTACGGCCGGCGGAGGTGCGAGGCCGTGGGGCTGACGCCGTGCGACGCGTCGGCGGCCGCGCCCGAGATCTGCGACGGGCTCGACAACGACTGCGACGGCCAGGTGAACGAGGGCCTTGCCGCGTGCGTGGTCTGCGGCGACGGCAAGTGCGGCGGGGCGGGGGAGGACGTCTCGACGTGTCCCTACGACTGCCACCAGTGTGGCGACCACATCTGCTCGCCCGGGGACGACCTGGACGACGGTGTGTGCAAGGACGACTGCTGCCAGTGTCCGGACGGGATCTGCCAGCGATTCGGATGCGGCGAGGACGCGACCACCTGCCCGAAGGACTGCTCGACCCCTTGCGGCAACAAGACGTGCGACGACGGCGAGAACGTCTACTCGTGCCCCGAGGACTGCGAGTGGAAGGCGTGCGGCAACGGGACGTGCGAGGGCGGCGAGGACGGGAAGGTAACGCCCGGGTACTGCGCCGCGGATTGCGGGACCGCGTGCGGGAACTGCGTGTGCGACAAGGACGAGAACGGCCAGTCCTGCCCGGCCGACTGCGGCTGGTGCGGCGACCTGGTGTGCAGCCGCTGCCTCAAGGAGGACGCCGCGTCCTGCGCGCCCGACTGCCTTGCCGGCGGATGCGGCGACGGCGCGTGCGACGCCGCGACCGAGGACCTCGTGTCGTGCCCGAAGGATTGCGGGCAGGCCGCGGACGCCTGATCCCAAGGTCGATCGCGCTCGATGGGAAGGGCCCCGAGGGACCTCTGCGACACCCTGAACGCCCCCCCCGTTTCCGGCCGAACCGGTCACCTTGGCGGTCGTGACGACGCCTCGAGCGCGCGGATGCGCCTCTCGAGCGCCTCGACCCGGCGCTCGGTCGCCTCCTTGCCGGCCCGCAGTTCGCGGGTCGCGGCCAGCAGGAGCGTCACGACCTTGGAGTAGCGGATCCCGTTCGGCTGCCCGTCCTCGCCGATCGACACCGCCTCGGGGAGGACCTGGCGCAGTTCCTCGGCGATCAGCCCGATGTCGTCCTTCGTGCCGGCGGAGACCCGTTCCGGATTCGAAGGGTTGACGAGGTCCCTCCAGTCGAATCGCCTGGGCGCGATTCGGTCGAGCACGTCCACGGCCGCTCCGCCGGGCAGCGTCGCGGCAAGGTCCCGGACGTTGGTCTTGTTCCGGATCGAGGAGTTCTCGGTCACGGCGCCCTTCAGCCACATGTCGCCGTCGTGCTCCACCCTCAGGAGTTCGTGGTTGAAGAAGTCGTTCCAGACCTTGAAGGTCGAGCCCCCGCCCTGCTGGGCGTAGTCGCCGCGGACCTCGAACCACCCCGCCTTCACGAACACCGCGCTGTATTCAGTCGGCATGTAGAGATCGTAGGCGGCGCCGCCGCCGTTCAGGCTGACCTTGGCGCCCCGCGGGACGCTCAAGTCCTCTCCGTGATTGAAGAACCTGCCGTCGAACGCGGAGCCGTCCTTGTATCCTCCTTGCAGCATCGCACCGGAGACGGAGTCCCCCTGGCCCTCGTTGACGAACCGGCCGTCGAACGCGGACCCGTCCTTGTACCCGCCTTGCAGCATCGCGGCGGAGACGGAGTCCCCCTGCCCCTCGTTGACGAACCTGCCGTCGAACGCGGAGCCGTCCTTGTACCCGCCTTGCAGCATCGCACCGGAGACGGAGTCCCCCTGGCCCTCGTTGACGAACCGGCCGTCGAACGCGGAGCCGTCCTTGTACCCCCCTTGGAGCATCGCGGCGGAGATCGAGTCGCCCTGTCCCTCGTTCACGAACCGGCCGTCGAACGCGGAGCCGTCCTTGTACCCCCCTTGGAGCATCGCGGCGGAGATCGAGTCGCCCTGTCCCTCGTTCACGAACCGGCCGTCGAACGCGGAGCCGTCCTTGTACCCGCCTTGCAGCATCGCGGCGGAGATCGAGTCGCCCTGGCCCTCGTTGACGAACCGCGCGTCGAGCCCGGCCAGATCCTGCCCCCCAACGCGCCGCGCCTCGATCGCGTACGGCACGCTCCCGACCGGCTTGCGGGGCTGCATCTCCGGCTCGTCGTCCACCGCAACGCCGATCCACAGGGCTGCCGGAAGCGCGGCCGGGAACT
>VGRB01000606.1 GCA_016875475.1 Deltaproteobacteria bacterium | reverse complement strand
GGGGAGCGGGTCCACTCGTTCAAGATGGGGTGGTGCATCGACTGCCACCGCCTGCCGCCCGAGGAGTGGCGCACGGACGGACGGGAGACGAGGGGGCCGATCTTCTGCTCGACGTGCCACAGGTGAGCGGGATGGGGATGGACGAGAGGAAGGAGGAGAGGACGGCGGGTTCGGGTACGGGTACGGGGATTCCGAGCCGCGGGATCGAGACGCGGGTGCCGCCCTCGGGGATGCAGCGGCGGGCGATGCTGAAGCTCATGGGGGCTTCGCTGGCCCTGGCCGCGGGGGCGCCGGGGTGCGTCCGGAAGCCGCCGCGCGACGTGGTCAGCCGCGAGCGCGCTCCCGAGGGGCGGCTGCCAGGGGTGCCGCTCGTGTTCGCGTCGACGTGGACCGAGGGGCGGTTCCCGTACGGGATCCTGGTCAAGACCGTGGACGGCCGGCCGGTCAAGGTCGACGGGAACCCCGATCACCCGGTCAACCGGGGGGGATCGAGCGCGGCGATGCAGGGCGCGGTCCTGTCGCTGTACGACCCGTCGCGCCTGACCGCGCCGCGCGGCGCCGCGTCGTGGGACGAGGCGGACCGGCGGATCGTCGAGGCGCTCTCGTCCGCGAAGAGCGCCGTCCTCGTCACGCGCCCGACGCTCGGCCCGTCCGAGCGCGAGGTCCTGGCGGCGCTGCTCGCGCGCCGGCCCGCGCTCCAGGCGTTCTTCTTTGAACCCGCCGGCGATCGCCCTCGACGCGCGGCGTGGCGCGACCTGTTCGGCCGCGACGGCGAGTGGGTCCCGCGGATCGAGCGCGCCCGCGTCGTGCTGTCGGTCGGGTCGGACTTCCTGGCGACCGACGGCGTGGAGCTGGAGGCCACGGCGGCGTTCGCCGACGCGCGCGCCGCGGACGACCTCCACCCGGACCGGACGCGCGGCTGCCGGCTGTACGTGGCCGAAGGCGACCTGAGCCTGACCGGCATGAACGCGGACCACCACCTGCGGCTGCGCCCGTCGGCCTACCCCGCCTTCCTGCACGCGGTGCGCGAGGCCGTGACGGTCGGCGGCGCGTCCGCGACGCAGGCGCTCGCGTCGGGCTTCGGCCTCCCCGCCCGCGTCGCCGAATCGCTCGCGCGGGACCTGGCCGGCGCGCGGGGGCAGTCGGTCGTGCTCGCCGGGGGGGCGCTCCCGGCCGCGGCGCACGCCGAGGCGGCGCTACTGAACGCGGCGCTCGACGCGTTCGGCCGCACACTCGAGTGGAACCCGAACGCGTTCCCGATCCCGGACGACCCGGCCCGGATCGAGGCCGCGATCGCCGGCGCGGACGTGCTGATCCTCCTCGGCGTCAACCCGGTCCACTCATGGCCCGGCGGGGGCTTCGAGGCCGTGCTGCGGAAGGCGCGCCTGACGGTCGCCCACGTCGCGCACGAGGACGAGACCGCGGCGGCCTGCGCGATCGCGCTGCCGAGCAGCCACAACCTCGAGTCCTGGAACGACGCGGAGCCGCGGCCCGGGCTCGCGAGCATCGGCCAACCCGCGGTCATGCCGTTCCACGACGCGCGCCAGGAGGCGGCCTCGCTGATGGCCTGGGCGGGGACTCCGCCGGGGCCGACGGGCTTCCGGGACCTGGTGCGTCGCCGGTTCGAGCGCGACGTGCTCCCGGCGGCGGGCATGTCGTGGCAGGACGCGCTCCGCACGGGCGTGGCGGTGCGGCCCGTACCCCCCGTCGAGGCGCCCCCGCTGGACCGGGCGAAGGCCGAGGAGCTGGCCGGGACGCTGGCGGGTGCGGGGAGCGGGTTCGAGGTCGAGCTGAGGCCGCACCCGGCCGTGGACGACGGCCGGTTCGGCACGCACCCGTGGCTGCTGGAGCTGCCGGACCCGGTCTCGCGGCTGTGTTGGGACAACGCGCTCAGGCTCGCCCCGAAGACCGCGGCCGCGCACGGCGTCGCGACCGGCGACGTGGTCTCGATCACGGCCGGGGCCGCGACCGTGGAGCTTCCGGTGCTCGTCGTCCCGGGCGTGGCGGACGGCGTGGGGGGGATCGACCTGGGCTTCGGCCGAGTGGCGGGCGGCGAGCGGGTCGCGGGCTTCGACGCCTGGCCGCTCGCGCCGCGCGACGGGGGCCGGAGCACGGAGGCGTCGGTCCGTCCGACCGGCCGCCGCTACGACCTGGCGCTCGCGCAGACCACCTTCGACATGCAGGGTCGCCGAATCGTGCTCTCGACCACGCTCGACCGCTTCCGGTCGGACCCGGACGTGGTGCAGCGAGCGCGGTCGAAGCCGGTCGCGCCGAGCCTGTACGACCACGACCAGGGCGCGGGCCCGAAGTGGGAGATGGCGATCGACCTCGAAAA
>VGRB01000605.1 GCA_016875475.1 Deltaproteobacteria bacterium | reverse complement strand
GGAACGCGGGCGCGCAGGTGCAGCGGGAGTCCGCGTCCATGCCGAAGCCGTCCCCGTCCACGTCGCGCCAGTACGTGGAACAGCCGACGGCGCCCTGCTCGTCGATCGCGCCGTCGCAGTCGTTGTCCACCCCATCGCAGCCTTCGGCTGCTCCCGGGTGAACGTCTGCGAGAGCATCCGCGCAATCCCCCGGCTTCGGGGCGGTCCACGGCGCCTCGGGGGCGCACAGGCACCGGCTCTTCGCGCCGCCCCAGCCGTCCGCGTCCGCGTCCTCGTATCGCGGGACGCACGCGGTCGCTCCCTCCTCGTCGGTCGCGGCGTCGCAGTCGTCGTCGCGGCCGTTGCACGCCTCGACCTGGCCGTGGAACACGGCCGCGTCGTCCGGCGCGCAGTCGGCCGCGTTCGGGTCGCCGTCACCGTCGCGGTCCGGATCGCACCTGTCCCCCACGCCGTCGCCGTCCATGTCCTCCTGACCCGGGTCCGCGACGCGCGCGCAGACGTCCGCGGGGTCGGGGTCCGGGCAGCCCGGGTTCGCGTTCGCGAGGCCGTCCCCGTCGATGTCGCAGTCGCACGCGTCGCCCGCGCCGTCCTGGTCCATGTCCTCCTGGCCGGGGTCCGCGACCAGCGGGCAGCCGTCGTCGACGTTCGCGACCCCGTCCGCGTCCCAGTCGGCGGTGCACGCGTCGCCGAAGCCGTCCCCGTCCATGTCCTCCTGGTCGGGGTTGTAGGTGCCCGGGCAGTTGTCCTCGTCGTTGCCGAGCCCGTCGCCGTCGCGATCCGCGTCGCACGCGTCGCCGATCGTGTCGAGGTCCGTGTCCTGCTGGCCCGGGTCCGGGACGCGCGGGCACAGGTCGTCCGCGTCCGCCACGCCGTCCCCGTCGTCGTCCGCGTCGCACGCGTCGCCTTCCCGGTCGCCGTCCAGGTCCTCCTGGCCCGGGTTCGGCACGGTCCCGCAGTTGTCGCCGGGGTCCGCGACGCCGTCCCCGTCCGGGTCCGCGTCGCACGCGTCGCCGACCCCGTCGCCGTCGAGGTCCGCCTGGGCCGGGTCCGGGACCAGCGGGCAGTCGTCCGCCCCGTCGGGCACGCCGTCGCCGTCGTCGTCCGGGTCGCACGCGTCGCCCTCCCCGTCCGCGTCCGAGTCGATCTGGGCCGGGTCCGGCACGAGCGGGCAGTCGTCGAGCGCGTCGGGCACGAGGTCTCCGTCGTCGTCCGCGTCGCACGCGTCGCCGGAGCCGTCGCAATCCGTGTCCGTCTGGGCCGGGTCGAACGCGTTCGGGCAGACGTCGCAGGCGTCGCCGCACGGCGCGCAGCCGAACGCCTCGACCGGCACCCCGTCGCCGTCGTCGTCGCACTCGATGCAGTTCGCGAGGCCGTCCCCGTCGTAGTCCGGGTACCCCTCGTCCGTGCGGCCGTCGCAGTTCTCGTCCTTCCCGTTGCACAGCTCCGCGCCCGCGTAGTCGCCCTCGCAGATCTGCTCGCCGCCGACGCAGCGGGCCGTGCCCATGCAGGTCCCGTACGAGTTCGTGAGCGGGCACGGCGGCAGCGTCACGTCCTCGTCCGTCGCGCCGTCGCAGTCGTCGTCCGCGTCGTTGCAGGTCTCGGCCGCGGGCGTCCGCGCGCCGCACGGCACGTCGCACGTCCGCTCGGCCAGGCACCGGCCGTGCTCGTTTTCCGCATGGCACGTCGTGACGTAGCCGTGCGCCTCGAACTTCTCCGTGCAGGGGCACCCGTCCGGGCCCTGCGGGACGCACTGCCTCGACTCGTCCGCGCCGCCCGCGGGCAGCACGCACGCGTACCCGTCGGGACAGTCGCCGGGCTGTTCGCACGCGACGCCGCAGAAGCTCCCGTCCGGCCCCGCCTCGATGCAGCGGTTCTTCTTGCCCGTGCCGGTCGCGCAGTCCGCGACCTCGCGGCAGGGGCGGCAGAGGTTGCGGAACGGGTCCGTGCAGACGAACTGCGCGTCCGTGCCCTCGAGGACCGTGCAGGTCCACCCGGCCGGGCACGACGACTCGTCCAGGCACGACGACGTGCACCGGAGCCCGTCGCGGGTGTCGACGCACCAGCCGGACAGGCAGTCCCCGTTGCCCTCGCACCCGCACCCGACCGCGCCGGGACACCCGGGCACCCCCTCGTCCCCGGCCGCCCCCTCACCGTCCGCACGCCCGTCCGCGAGCCCGTCCGTCCCGGCCGGGTCCGCGATCCCCTCGTCGCCGCCCGGATCCGGGAACACCACCTCGCGCGCCTCGGGCAGCGCGGCGGGCGCGTCGTCGGCCGCGACCGCGCCGTCCCCGGCGGCGCCGCCCCCGATCCCGCCCCCGGTGCAGGCCGCCGGGCCGTGCA
>VGRB01000604.1 GCA_016875475.1 Deltaproteobacteria bacterium | reverse complement strand
TTTTCTATCCGTGCCGGCGCGATGACCTGATCAGCAGTCTCGACGAGGCCCTCGTCTACCTAGACAGCGTGAGGATCTGGATTCTGGAGGTGGCGGAAGATCTTACCCTCGAGGAGGAAGACGATTAGTTCAGGGCCCCCGGAGGGGCTGGACCAGTGCAATCCGGTCCCTTTCCGCTCTCGCGTCGGAAATCGACGCTCTAGGATGCCCCAGGAGCGACGATCGCCGGTCCGGTCGACCTGGGACACCACCCCGTTTTTGCTGAATCGTCTGGTCTCGCGCAGGACGATGCTCGACGCATCTCCCCCACCGGATCCCCGACTCGGCCCTAAAAAATCGAGGGGCCGTTGCCGGCCCCCGTTAGCCTGACCAGGTGGGGGATTGGAGGGAGAAACCTGAGCAGGCTGAGGTCATGAGTCTACTCCCGCGCAAGAATTCCGGTCAATCGGAATTGACTCGGAGCCACCCGCACTCCCCCACCCCGGGGCGTGTTCGCCACTGACCGGATGCCTGTCCGCTCGCGGGGTCGCGCAGGGTACCACGGCGTTCCAGCCTCCGTGCAAGGTCGGTCGTCCCCTCCGGGGGCGCTCCACCTTGACGGACACGGCTTCGCGGCGAGCTGTGGACGAACAGGTCGCCCACGAGCTCGGCGCTGCCGGCCTGTCGCGCGCCGCCGGCGCCCTCCCGGTGCTCCACCACCCCGTGACCTTCCTGCGGCGACCGCGACCGGGTCAGCCGTCCCCGGCACGGTCTCCAATCACGACGGCCACGAAGGAGGTTCCCATGAACCCCTACCAAGACAAGCGGCGCGCGGAGCTGCTGCAGCTCCTCGACCCGCAACAGACGACCGACCAGGTCGTGCAAGCGCTCTCCGACTTCGTCGAGAGCGAAGTTCGAGCCGCGTACCGACGCGGCTACCAGCACGGCCGAGATCGTGCCGCGCCGACGGATCGTCGGCACTTCGGCGATCGGGGCTCCGCCGTCCAGAACGGCCGGCTCCACCCCGTAGGCTCCTTCCACTAACCACCAGAGCGATGCACCTCAACAAAGTCTCGTTGATCGGCCTCCTCGTGGACGATCCCGTCCGCGAGCTGCGGCCGAGGAAGCGGCTCCGCGTACGCTTCCACCTCGCGGTGGACCGCGTCTGGACCGACGCGAAGGCGCGGCAACACCACCAGTCGGCGGATTACTTCACGGTCGAGGCCTACGGCAAGCTCGCCGAGATCCTCGCCGAGTACATCCGCCGAGGGAGCAAAGTCCACATTCAAGGCCGGCTCCGAACCGGCGGATTCGCCGGCGCCCGAGTCCTCGCCGACCAAGTCATCATGCTCGGCCGTGCGGAGCAGCGGCTCCGGCCGGGCCATTGGGAGGGGGCATAGGCCCCCTCCCCCGCTTCGATCATCTAACCACCACATCCATGGGAATCGACATCTACGCGCGCTGGCCCGGCCAGACCGCGCAGGAACGCGACGCGCAGATCACGGGCTTCGACGTGACCGCCGGCGCCGTGGGCTATCTCCGCGAGGCCTACCACGGCGAGCCGTACGCGACGCAGTACCTCGTCCGCGAGGCGTTCGCCGCGCCGACGGGCGAGGCGCGCATCCCGGCGGCCGAACTTCGGGAGCGACTCCCGGGCGCCATCGCCCTGGCGCTCGAGCGCGAGCGCACGGTCTACGACAACGCCGGCGTCACGCGGGACCACCCCGCCATCCAGTCCTTCGTCCAGTTCGTCGAGCTGTGCGAGAGGAAGGAGCGAGAGACCGGAACGCCCGTGACCATCGTCGCGAGCTACTGAACGCGCACCGGAACGGCCGGTGCATCGGGAGGGGGCGTAAGCCCCCTCCCAGTCTCTACCAACTCACCATGACCATGATGAAACTTCTCACCCCAGCGCTTCTCGACCGGTTCGCAGCCGTCGGCCGGCAGGGGGATGCCGCCGACCCGCTCGTCATCGCCAAGTTCTTCAATCCGGCCGGGCCGCAGACCTGGTACGCGACCGAGTACGACCCGGAGACGCGGACGTTCTTCGGGTACGTTCAACTCGGCTTCGGCCCGTCCTGCGACGAGTGGGGCTCGTTCTCGCTCGACGAGCTCGAGGAGCTGCGGATTCCGCTCCCGATCCGGCTCCCGGATGGCCGGTCCCACCTGAGCGTCGTCGAACTTGAACGCGACGCGCACTTCGATCCGACACCCATGAGCAAGGTCGTTCCCGAGGCGCTTCGCTAAGCCTCGCGCACGGGAGGGGGCTTCGTCCCCCTCCCGTTTTTCCGTGCTCACACGCCCCGTTCCGCTGCGCCACTCCCCCGCAGCGGTTTGACACGCCTCCGCAGGCTGGTAGGCT
>VGRB01000603.1 GCA_016875475.1 Deltaproteobacteria bacterium | reverse complement strand
GGTGCGACGCCCAGACCGACGAGGAGCGCAAGCCCGGCCTCGGATCCCCCCCGGACCCGGCGTGCGGCACGGGGGACTACGACTGGTACTACCGCGACAACGACGCCGACTTCTACGGGCAGGCGATCGATTCGCGGTGCCTGTGCGGGCCGTTCCTGAAGTACACGGCGACCGTGGCGGGGGACTGCAACGACGGCTCGCCCATGATCTCGCCGGCCGCGACCGAGAAGTGCAACGCGTTCGACGACGACTGCGACGGCCTGATCGACGAGGAAAGGACCTCCGGGACGTGCGGGACCGACAGCTACCAGACCTTCTTCCTGGACGCGGACGCGGACGGGTGGGGCAGGGACGGGAGCACGAAGTGCCTGTGCGCGGCGAGCGGCCGGTACGCGACGCTGACGGGCCAGGACTGCGACGACGCGAAGGGGGCGGTCCATCCCGGCGCGATCGAGGTGTGCGGCAACCTCGTGGACGAGGATTGCGACGGCCAGACCGACGAGCCGGGGTGCTCGGGCTGCACCGACTGGTACCTGGACGCGGACGGCGACGGGTTCGGGGCCGCCGGGACCTCGCCGACCTGCCTGTCCGCGCCTTCCGGGAACTGGCGGGCGCCGGTGGCGGGGGACTGCAACGACGCGGACGCCGCCGTGTTCCCGGGCCAGGTCGAGAAGTGCAACTCCAAGGACGACGACTGCGACGCCGCGACGGACGAGGCGCGCACGGCCGAGGCGTGCGGCACGGACGGGTACACGGTCTTCTACAAGGACTCGGACGCGGACACGTGGGGGCTCGCGAACGACACGCGGTGTACGTGCTCGGGCGTCGCCCCCTACACGGCCACGCGGGCCGGCGACTGCTCGGACTCGAACTCCGCCGCGAACCCTGGCAAGGCCGAGCTGTGCTCGACCGCGTTCGACGACGACTGCAACGGCGTGGTCAACGACGACGGCTCCGCCGGGTGCACGGCCTTCTACACGGACGCGGACCGGGACGGCTGGGGGACCGGGACGTCCCGGTGCAAGTGCTCGCCCGCGGCGCCGGTCGATGCGGCCCAGGCGGGCGACTGCCTCGACACGGACCCGGCGGTCTATCCGGGGGTGACCGAGAAGTGCAATGGCAAGGACGACGACTGCGACGGGGCCACGGACGAGGAGCGCGTCGCGGGGACGTGCGGCCAGGACGGGTACGTGGCGTTCTACCAGGACCACGACCGGGACGGTCACGGGGTCGCGGGGACGACGAAGTGCCTGTGCGGCGGGACCGGCGAGTGGGACGCGCTGGTGGGCAACGACTGCGACGACGGGAACAACGCCATCAACCCGACCGAGGACGAGATATGCAACGGGGTGGACGACAACTGCAACAACCAGACGGACGAGGTCGGGGCCACGGGCTGCACGGTCTACTACCGCGACGTGGACAACGACGGGCACGGCGTCGCCTCCGCGTTCCTGTGCTTGTGCACGCCTTCCGGGTACTTCCGGGCGACCGTGGCGGACGACTGCAACGACTCGATCGCGACCATCTACAAGGGCGCGACCGAGAAGTGCAACGGCGTGGACGACGACTGCGACGGCGCCACCGACGAGGAGCGGGTCGGGACGTGCGGGGCCGACGGGTACTCGACCTACTGGCTGGACGCCGACAACGACACGTACGGCGTGACCGGCGCCACGCGATGCCTGTGCGCGGCCTCGGGCGAGTTCCGGGCGACCCGCCCCGGGGACTGCGACGACACGAAGAACGCCGTCAACCCCGCGGCCTACGAGAAGTGCAACGGGTTCGACGACGACTGCGACCTGTCCGTGGACGAGGACCGGACGAGCGGCACGTGCGGCACCGACGGGTACGAGACGTACTGGTACAGCGCGGACGGCGACGCGTTCGGCGTCGCGACCCCTGCGCCGCGATGCGGGTGCGAGCCGGCGGCGCCGTACTCCGCGACCGCGGCCGGCGACTGCAACGACGCGGACGCGCAGGTCTACCCGGGGGCGACCGAGACGTGCAACGCCAAGGACGACGACTGCGATGCGTCCACGGACGAGGAGCGGACCGGCACCTGCGCGGGCGGGGGGTACCTGACGTTCTTCTCCGACGCGGACGGGGACACGTACGGGACCGCGGCGCAGAAGTGCCTGTGCGCCGCATCGGGGACGTACACGGCGTCCCGCGGGGGGGACTGCGACGATACCCGGGCGGCCGTGAACCCGGACGCTACCGAGAAGTGCAACCTCTTCGACGACAACTGCAACACGGCCGTGGACGAGGAGAGGACGACCGGGACGTGCGGGACCGACGGGTACAAGACGCTCTGGCAGGACCAGGACGCGGACACCCC
>VGRB01000602.1 GCA_016875475.1 Deltaproteobacteria bacterium | reverse complement strand
GGAAGAGTTCCGCCAAAGCCGCGCAGTGGCGGGCGTTCCGACGGCGACTGAGTCCAACATCGTGCCCCGAGGACTTCGCCGAGGTCTTGACGGCCGTCGTGGAGTTCCTTCAGCCCATCGCCGCGGCGATCGCGGCGGGGGAGCCGCTCGAGCGGTCGTGGACGCCGCCCGGGCCGTGGCGGTAGCGGCCGTCCACCGCGTCCGAAGCCGTGCCCCGCGCCGTTCGATACGATCCGCCGATGCCCAGACCAACGCCCGAGCCGAAACTCTGGAAGACCATCGTTTCTGAACTCGACGAGATGGATGCTGAGTCGCTTCGTGGATTGGTGCACGACCTCTACAAGCTCGCTCCGGAGAACCGCGCGTTCCTCGCGGCGTGGATCGGCAACGAGGATTCGCCGTACGAACTTCTCAACGGTTACAAGACCAAGATCACGGCCCAGTTCTTCACGCGCGGTGCGCCGCGGCTCCGCGGCGGCTGCGATCTGGCGATGTGCCGACGCCTCATCAAGGAGTACCGCCGCGTCACCACCGCGCCCGAGATGCTCGGCGGGTTCGACATCCGCGGCACGATCGACCTCGGCCTCCACTACATCGAGGTCGGCACGAGCTACGTGAATCAGATCGGCTGGGACGAGGAGCGGCCGTACACCAGCATGGGCGCGGTCGCGTACGACACCGGGAAACTCTGCCAGGACAAGTGCGGTCAGAAGTGGGCGGGTGTGTTCCTGCCGCGTGTGCGGGCCGTCGCCGAGGCGGCTCGCAACGTCGGCTACGGGTTCGGCGACGACCTCGCGTACATGGCGAAGGTGTTCGAGGCGACCGCCGCCGCGTTCGAGGACCGCCGAGCGAAGCGGCCGCGCTGATGAACCGCCTGGCGGACAGGCTTCTACGCTGCCGCCCGGTAGTAATGCCGCAGCACCCCGCCCAGGCGCGTGCGGCAGCGGATCTGGCCGTCCTGTCCCGCGAGCCGAGGTGGGGGCGGTGGTGCACGCCCCGCCGGCGGCCGGTGCCCGATCGCCGAGTGCGGGCGCTCCCGGTTGTAGTGCGCCACGAACTCCCGCATCAGCAGGTCGAGGTGGCCGGTTCCCGCGACGATGAAGCGGTCCAGGCACTCGATCTGTAATGTCTGGATGAACCGTTCGACGTGCGCGTTGAGGTTCGGGGCGCAGTGCGGCAGGCGCACGGGCGTGATCCCCTTGGCCCGCAGCGCCCCGTCGAAGGCCTTCCCGAACTTCTGGTCGCGGTCGCGGGTCAGCACGCGGCACGCCGTCCCCCACGTCCCCCACGTGCCCCGCGTGCCCGACGCCGCCTTGAACCGCGCGACCTGCTCGGCGACCCATGCCGCGTCGGGGTGCTCGGTGCTGGTCGTGGCGATGGCCCGCCGGGTCGCGACGTTCACGAACACCAGCAGGAACGCATCCCGAAACCCCCGCAGCGTGAGCACCCGCTGCTGCACGAAGTCGCACGCCCACAGCGTCTTGGCATGCGAGGCGATGAACTCCTCCCACGTTCGCTCGCCGCGTTGGGGCGCGGTGGGGAGCCCGGCCTCGCGCAGGATGTTGACCACGGTGCTCCGCGAGACCCTGATGTGGAGTTTCTTGAGTTCGCCGAGGATGCGCGTGTACCCCCAGCCCGTCTCCCTGGCGATCCGCAGCACCACCCGGCGCACATCCTCGGGCGTGCGCGGGCGACCCGCGCGCCGGACCCCGGGCCGCTTCTTGGGGCGCTTCCGGTCGGCCTCGCGTATCCAGCGCATCACCGTTTCCGGCTGGGCGATGGACACGACCATCCGCAGCGCCGATCCCAGCGGCCGCGCCAGGCGGACCAGCCGGAAGCGCTCCTTGGCCGTCACACGCACCGCTCCCTCGATCTTTGACCGGAGGATCTCGTTCTCGGCCTTGAGGTACTGGACTTGGCGGCGAAGGTCGTCCTGACCCGCCCCGGCCAGGACCCGGAGCAGGCGGAGGAAGGGGTTGGCGGACATGGATTGGTTGTATACTGCCCGTCGATGGAAACCCGGGCCGCAATCCCCGTGCCGACCGACGCCTCCGCGGGCTCTGGACCCCCATCGTGCGCTCTCGACCTGTTAACCGGGACCGGCCAGGTTTTGGCGGCGTCAGCGGTTAACGGGTGGAGAGCGCCGGATGGAGTATTTGCACCCCGCGGGCGGGGTGGTCGGCGGGCGGCATTCGCCGCGGGCCGAGCCCCGCGCCGAACGCCGACGACCCGCCGACCGCGTTCTTGATAGCGCCAAGCCTGTTAACCAGCGATTCGAGGCCGACATGGTGGCTCAGGGCAGGATTCGACGGTTCGAAACGGTTCCGCACAGGGAGGGGCCCGGCTCCGCAACGCCCC
>VGRB01000601.1 GCA_016875475.1 Deltaproteobacteria bacterium | reverse complement strand
GGGGGCGGGCTCCACCGGATGATGGGCTGGGACGGCGCGATCCTGACGGATTCCGGCGGGTTCCAGGTCTACAGCCTCGCGAAGCTCAGGAAGCTGACCGAGGCGGGAGTGTCGTTCCGGTCGCACGTGGACGGCGCCCTGTTCGAGCTGACCCCGGAGCGCGCGATCGCCATCCAGGAGGCGCTCGGGTCGGACATCGCGATGGTGCTGGACGTGTGCCCGCCGTCCAGGGCCGGGACGGACGAGGTCGCCCGTGCGGTCGAGCTGTCCGCGCGCTGGGCGGAGCGCTGCGTCGCGGCGCGGCGGCGGGCCGACCAGGCGGTCTTCGGGATCGTGCAGGGCGGGCTCGACCTGGGCCTGCGGGCGGCCCACGCCGCGGCGCTCGCGCCCATGCCCTTCGAGGGGTTCGCGATCGGCGGGCTGTCGGTCGGCGAGCCGCCGGAGCAGATGTGGCCGGTGGCCGCGGCGACGGCCGCGATGCTCCCCGTCGGCCGCCCGCGGTACCTGATGGGCGTGGGCATGCCGCTCGACCTCGTCCGCTGCGTCATGGGCGGCGTCGACATGTTCGACTGCGTGTTCCCGACGCGCTGCGCGCGGAACGGCCTCCTGCTGACGTCGCAGGGCCGCCTCGTGATCAAGAACGCCTGCCACCGCGAAGACCTGGCGCCTCCCGACGCGGAGTGCGGCTGCCCGACGTGCTCGCGGTTCACGCGGTCGTACCTGAGGCACCTCTTCATGGCGGGCGAGATCCTCGCGAGCACGCTCGCGACGATCCACAACCTGCACTTCTACCGGCGCCTGATGCGGGAGGTCCGCGAGGCCGCGCGGTCCGGTACGCTGCCCGCGCTGGCGGCCCGGATCGAGGCTGCCTACCCCCCGGCGGGCGTCGCTCCGGACGGGGAATGATGCGCCGGCGACCGACGCTCGTCGTACTCGGTCTCGCGCTCGCGGCGGCGGCATCGTACGCGGCCTGCCGCGATCGCGCGGCGCCGCGGCCGTCCTGGGCCCGCGACGAACGGCTCCTCCACAACGGCATCCCGTCGCGGGTCGAGCTGCTCGTGCCCCCCGGCGGGGACGCCGCGGCGATGCTCGCGACCGCGTGGTCGGAGTTCGAGCGCGTCGGGCGCGCGGTCAACGCCTTCGACCCGGCGTCCGAGGTCGGCCGGCTGAACGCCGCGGACAAGCGGGAGCCCGTTGAGGTCGGCGCGGACGTGGCCGCCCTCCTCGCGCTCTCGCGCGCCGCCTGGGAGGCGACCGGCGGCGCGTTCGACCCCACCACCTGGCCGCTCAAGGACCTGTGGCGCCGGGCTGCGCGGTCCGGCGTGCCCCCGGACCCGGAGGCGGAGGCCGCGGCGCGGGCCCGGGTCGGCCTCGGCCGCGTCCGTCCGCTGCCCGACGGCCGGGTCCGGTTCGACGTGCCGGACGCGGCGCTCGACTTCGGCGGGATCGCGAAGGGGTACGCGGTGGACCGGGTCGCTGGCGCGGCGAGGGCCGCGGGCGTCGCGTCGGGGCTGGTCCAGTGCGGCGGCGAGATCGCGGCCTGGGGCCGGTCGCCCGACGGCGGTCCGTGGCGGATCGGCGTGCGCGACCCGCTCGCGCCTGGCCGCTCCCTGGGCGTGGTCTCGTCCGCGGAGCCGCTCGCGGTCTCGACCAGCGGGAACTACGAGCAGCCGGTCACGGTCGGCGGCAGGCAGTTCCACCACGTCCTCGACCCCGCCGCGGGCTCGCCCGCGTCCACGACCGTCCTGGGCGTGACCGTGGCAGTGCTGCCGGGCGACTACCGCAACGCGCGCGCCGACGCGCTGGCCACGGCGCTGACCGTGCTGGGGGCCGAGCGCGGCCTGGCCGTCGTGGAGGCAACGCCCGGGGTCGCGGCGCTGTTCGTGGTGCGGGACGACGCCGCGCCCGGCGCGGAGCCTCGAACGCGCGTCTCGTCCGCGATGGCCGCGATCTACCGGGGGGAGCCGCCGCGGTGACGCGGCGGGATCTCGACGCCTCAGGCTGCCCTTCTACGGAGTGGCGCGGCGGACGGGGACCGGGGGCAGGGCGGCCGGATCACCGGTGCGGGGGCGCGGCTTCCCGGTCCGGACCGACTTGACGCGCTGCGCCTCGTTGGCGCGCGCGGCCGTGGCGGCGCGGCGCTCGATGGCGGTCGCCCTGCGCATCGCCGCGGTGGCGAGGCGCGGCTGCCCGGCCATGGTGTAGGCCCGCGCGAGGTCGGTCCAGCGGCGCGGATCCTTCGGGTCCGCGATCGCGGCCTTGTGGAGCGTGTCGAGGTCCGCCTTCAGCCGCGCAGCGCCGGCGGCGTCGGACGCGTCCTGCTTCGACGCAGGCGTCGCGCCCGCCGCGGCGGCAAAA
>VGRB01000600.1 GCA_016875475.1 Deltaproteobacteria bacterium | reverse complement strand
GGGGCGCCCTGCGGACGGTCTCCGCGAGCCCGGCGTGCGTCCCCGCCAGGACCGGGACCTCCAGTTCCACGCCGAGGCCGGCGTCGCCCGCGGCGTCGAGCAGCGCCGCGAGCCGCGCGGTCGATCCGGTGCCCCGGGTCAGGTCGGCGAGGGTCGCGCGGTCGGCCGCGGGCACCACGACCAGCAGCCCCGTCAGGCCGGAAGCCGCGAGCGTTCGGACCGCGTCCGGCGCGACCGGGCCCGCGTGCGCGTACGCGACCACCTCCTCCGCGTGACCCGCGCGCAGGCGCCCGACGAGCGGCGCGAGGTCCGGCCGGAGCACGTCGCCGGCCACGAGGACCACGCGGCGGGCGCACGGGAGGTCGAACGAAGGCGAGAGCGCGTCATCGAGTGGATGGCCGACCCGATCGGGCGACCGGGAGCAGAAGGTGCACCGCAGGGCGCACCCGGCCCGGATCGCCAGGATCGCTTCCGCGCTCGGGACGCGCGCGCTCGCGTGCACTTGCCGCCCTCCCGGGGCAGGCTATCGGGTGGTCCGGGCGAAGTCAACCGGCCCCCCCCCTGCCCCCCCCGGCGTCCGTGGTACGATTCCGCCCCGTGGTCGATCGCATCCCCGAAGCCCAGGTCGCCCGCCAGGCCGAGATGCTCGCGAACCGGGTGAGGAAGCGTCACGCGCACCTGGCGCCCCGGTTCGCGCGGGAGCGGGTCGAGGCCTTCCGGCTCTACGACTGGGACATCCCCGAGATCCGGGCCGTGGTGGACTGGTACGCGGGACACCTCGTGGTCTCCGAGTACGAGCGCCTCCAGACCGGGCCGGACTGGCTGCCCTCGATGGCGGACGCGGTCGCCTCCGCGCTCGGCGTGCCGCCGGATCGCCTGCACATGAAGCGCCGGCGCACCGGCCCGGACCGAGGCGATCGCTACGGCCGGGGGGCGGCGGCCGGGCAGGTCATCGTGGTGTCGGAGCGCGACCTCCGCTTCCGTGTGGACCTCGGCGACGCCCTGGACACGGGCCTGTTCCCGGACCACCGGGACACGCGGGCGATGCTGCGGGCGGAGGCCGCCGGACGCGACTTCCTGAACCTCTACGCGTACACGGGGACCTTCACGTGCGCGGCCGCGGCCGGGGGGGCGCGCAGCACCGTCACCGTGGACCGATCCGCCGGCTGCCTGGACCGGGCCGCGGACAACCTCGACCTGAACGGGCTCTCCGGCGGCGCCAACCGGCTCGTGCGCGCGGACGCCCGGGAGTACCTCGCACGCGCTCGCAAGGCCGGGGAGAGGTTCGGGCTCGTGCTGCTGGACCCGCCTTCGTTCTCCGGCACGCGGGACAGCGGCGACGCGTTCGACGTGAACCGGGACCACCCGGCGCTGGTCGCCTCGGCGCTCGAGGTCGCCGCGCCCGGCGGGTCGCTCTGGTTCTCGACGAACCACCAGCGGTTCGAGCCGCGGCTCGATTCGGTGCCGGCCGGGCTGGCGTCCGAGGTCGTCGAGGTCACCGCGCGGACCCTGCCTCCGGACTACCGGGACCGGAACCGCACCGCGCACCGGTGCTGGCGCATCGTGCGCGCGTGAAAGCGTCCCCTGATCCTGCCGCCGGTCGCGCCGAGGCCGCGCCGCGCGGCCCCGGAAGCGCCGCGGCTACTCGCAGATCACGCCCTTGAACGGGCAGCAGACGACCTTCTTGTCGCAGTCCGGGATCGCCTGCTCGACGTCGAGGACGAGGGTGCCCTTGCAGGTGCACGGGGTCTTGTGCGCCAGGTCCACCTCGAACGGGCACTTCGGGTACGACACGTCCGCGGGTGCGTCCGCCGCGAGGTCGGCCGCGACGTCGGCGGGCGGCGTCGGCTCGTCCGCGACGGGCACGTCCCCCGGCAGCGGCACGTCCTCGACCGCGTCGGGCTGCGCGACGTCCGCGCCCCCCTCGTCGCCGGTCGCGGGGACGTCCTTCTCGTGGTCCTCGCACCTCAGGTTGCCGATCGCGGGGCAGCACACGATCTGGCTCTTGCACCCCGGGACCTGCGCCTCCGGGTCCGTGGCCACGTTGCCGTAGCAGTCGCACGGCAGGGCCACCGTGGTCAGGTCCACCTCGTCCGGGCACGCCGGCAGCACGCCGTCGTCGGCCGCGGGCGAGTCCGCCCCCGTCCCGGGGACGTCCGGGGTCTCGCTTCCCCCGGCGGACGAGCAGCCGGCGAGCGCAACGGCCGCCGCCGCGAAGGCGAACCCGAACAAACCGCAACGCTTCGACATTCCGGACCTCCTGGAAGACACCACATCATCCCCCCGTCAACGACGGCGGATGCTAGGCCCGGTCTCGCGGGGTTGCAAGCGCAAGTTGACAACGAAACGCGCTTCGGTAAACTTAGACGCCCTTTG
>VGRB01000599.1 GCA_016875475.1 Deltaproteobacteria bacterium | reverse complement strand
ACCCGGGAACGGGCCCTCCGGGGGCGCGGGGTCCCGGATCGGGGGGGGGGCGAACGGGGGGGGGGGGGAGACCGGGGGGTCCGGGGGGGTATCGAGGGAGGCGTCGGACGCAGGGTCGGGCCCGGCCTCGGGCCCGGGCTCGGGCAAGGGCTCGGGCCCGGGGTCGGGGGCGGGGTCGGGGTCGGGGGCGAGGTCGGGGGGGAGGTCGGGCCCGGGTTGAAGCTCGGGGGCGGGATCCGGAGCGAGGTCGGGCAGGGCAATCGGGAGGTCCGCGAACGCGGTGTCCGCGGACCGTGCGTCCACCTCGCCGCACGCCACCAGCAGTGCAACCAGCGTGATCCTTCTCATGGACCCGGTCTACCCGGGTTCGTTCGCCGCGTCAATGCGCCGGATGCGCTTGAAGTACCGGCACCCGCTCGCGTCCAGCAGCGAGGGGTCCACCCCCTCGACGCCGAGCACGCGGTCCCACAGCCGCTCGAAGCAGTGGGCGCCGTCGGGGAACGTCGCCGCGAGCGAGAACGCGCGCTCCCAGAACGCGCGCGGCCGGGCCCGGATCGCCTCGGCCGTGGCCGCGAACTGGCCGCCCGGGAAGAACGGGACGGACGGCGGGCAGGGCACCCCGAACAGCGCCTCGTGGAAGCGGTCGAGCGCCAGCTCGCGCCCGTCCTCGTTCCGGCTCCAGCGCACGAAAAGCCGCCGCCCGCGGGGGTCGTCGGTGTCGACTATGAACCCGAGCCAGCGGAAGCGGTCCACGCGCTCGCGGCCCGCCACGACGGCCCGCACCGCCGCGTGCAGGTCGCTCGCGTGGTCGAACGGGTGGCCCTGGCAGAAGAAGGTGACGGGCGCGAGGTCGCCCGCGTCGAGGCGGGCGATCACGTGGTGCAGGTAGGTGTGCGCCTCGCGGCCCACGTTCGGGAGCGGCTCGACGCGCGCCCACGGCAGCCGCTCCGGGTGGAGGTCGCCGCCCTTGTCATAGACGAAGATCCGCACCGGCGACGGCACGTTCCGCACCCAGTCCACGCTCTCCGCGAAGCGCGCGACCACGAGGTCCACGGCCACGGCGGGCGGCGGCCCGGGCGGGTCCCGGCGGCGGCGGAGCGGGGTCGCGGTCATGGCGCCGCCAGCCGCGGCCCGATCCGGTCGGCCGCATCGAGCGCGCGCTCGACCACGCGCTCCATGTCCAGGTGCTCGTATTGCGCGAAGCGGCCGACCAGCGTGACGCGACTGTCCGAGGCCGCGGCCTCGAGGTAGCGGTCCCGAAGCGCTCGGGCGTCCGCCGCCGGCACCGGGTAGCAGGTCTCGACGCCCGGCCCGGGTGCGCACGCCCACTCCGTCGTCACGGTCGTCCCGCCGCCCGCGTGACCATGGACCTGCGCCGGCTCGAACCGGCGCGTGAAGGGCAGCGTCTCGTCGGTGTAGTTCACCTGCGCGGCGGGTAGCGCGAAGCCGTCGCCGCCGCGGGCCTCCGCCTCCCACCGCAGCGCGCGCCAGGGCAGCGACCCGAGGCGCCGGTCGAGCAGGTCGTCGAGCGGCCCGGTCCACACGAGCCGGCGGTGCGGCACGGTCGCGCGAAGCTCGCGGGCGTCGGCGCCGAGCACGACCCGGATGCCGGGATGGTCGAGCAGCCGGTCGAACAGCGGCGCGTACCCCCCCGTCGGCACGGCCTGGAACGGGTCGTCGAAGTAGCGGTCGTCGCGCGTGGTGCGGATCGGGATCCGGCCGCACGCGGAGGCGTCGAGCGAGGCGGGATCGCGCCCCCACTGCTTGCGCGAGTACCCGCGGTAGAACAGCTCGTACAGCCTCCGCCCCGCGCGGGACAACACGTACTCCTCCGAGGACCGCGGCTCCGCGCACGACTCGCGCCACGTCTCGAGCGCCGCCTCCATCTCCGCGGGCGTCGATGGGCGGCCCGCGAGCTGCTCGTACGTCGCGAGGTTGACCGGGAACGGCCAGTGGCGCCCCTCGGCGAACGCCAGGAAGCGGAACGCGACCTCGCGCCAGGCGGTGAAGCGGGACAGGAACGATATCACCCGCTCGGACGAGGAGTGGAACCAGTGAGGCCCGAACCGCGGCACCGGCACGCCGTACGCATCCGGCACGTCCAGGCAGAGCCCCCCCGCGTGCGGCCGCCGGTCCGCGACCACGCAGCGAAGCCCGTACCCCTCCGCGAGCCGCCGAGCGGCAACCGCCCCGGCGAATCCCGCGCCGGCGACGAGAACGTCCGAATCCACGACAAGCCCCGATGCGGCGGGAACGCCGCACGAGGCAAGACTACCACGCCGTGCTATCCTCGCGGCCGGGGTTCGAAAAGGGACTCGACGTGCGGCGCGTGCTCCCGGCCATCCTGCTGTTCGCCCTCGGCTGCGGCTCGGGGGGGACGGCCGAGG
>VGRB01000598.1 GCA_016875475.1 Deltaproteobacteria bacterium | reverse complement strand
CCCACTCGGCCCGCACGTCCTCGTTCGTCTCCTTCTGGTACCCGCCCTCGTACAGGTTCCCGTCCGGGTTCGCGAACCACGCCTCCAGGAACTCCCGGTCGATCGGCTCGATGACCATGTAGGGGCCGCGGTCCTCGCCGTCGATGAACACGTGGACGTGGTTCACGCGCGCCGCGGGCAGGCCGGCCTCGCGGAACATCCACATCGCGATCCGGTCGCGCACGGGCGCCGCGGTGTAGCGCATGTACTCGAGGTTGAACGACCGCATCCCCAGGAAACGCTTGGACTCGTCCCACCTGTTGAACCTGACCTTGAGCTGCGGCTTCTTCTCGAGGTGCCAGTCCTCCGGGCTCCCGCGCAGCCGGCACGCCGCTTCGGTCACGAGCGTCGCGAATCCGACCGCGACCGAGCATTGGACCCAGGCGTCGGCCTTCTCGACCTCCCAGAGCTCGGCGTTCGCCGGGTCCTCCCACTTCGGGTCCTTCCAGATCGCCTCCAGGGCCTGCCGCTCCGAGGGCGGGAATGCGATCCGCACCTCGGGGATGGTCGTCTCGTCGAACAGCGGCAGGCTCGCCTTGTCCCAGTCGGGCTCGGTGCGCGGCGCCGGCGCCTCGACGGGCGCGAAGAAGGCGCACTCCGGCGCCGGGTCCTCCTCGCCGATCCCACCGTCGTCGCGGATGCACGCGAGCCCGAGCACGAGAGGCACCGCGCACGGCAGGAGCACGACCCGTCGCCGCATGGATCCCTCGCTACATCGTGAGCCCGAGCGACCCGGGCCCGGTCGGGTACAGGGAGCGCAGCACGCTGTCCAGGTAGTCGGGCAGGTAGCTCCCGCCCAGCTTGATCGGCATCGGGCCGATCCGCGTCCTGGCGGACAGCGCGTACGCGAACAGGAAGATCATCAGCGCCTCGACGTTCTGCGCGAGCCGCCCCCGGTACTCCTGCATCTCGCGCTGTTCCAGCACGTGCTGCTCGTGCATGGACAGCCCGATCTCGGACTCGACGAGCGACTCGTAGTCGATCAGCAGGATCTCGAACCGGACGTGGCCCTCGCCCCCCCCCACGAACTCGCGGTAGGCGTCCATCAACGCGGGCCGGTCCGCCGCCACGCCGCGCCCGATCAGCACGTTGCACGCCGCGTCGGCGGGCATCTGGGCCAGCAGCTCCTCGCGCGGCAGGCGGTAGGCGACCACCATGTTGCGGCCGGTGAACCGCCCCGAGAACCGCTTCTCGTCCACCACGGACAGGTCGTCGCAGCCGGCCAGCCACGACTCCACGACCGGAAGGACGTGCGGGTCCACGAGCACGCGCAGCCCCACCACGTCGTCGATGTAGAACTGCGGCATGGCCGCGACCAGCATCCCCTCGCGGATGGACTTCAGCACCCGCCGCTCCGCGTGCCGGAACTCCTCGACCATCTCCTCCGGGGGGGTGATCAGGCGGTCCTTCGGGATGCCGAGGCGGCGCGCCCGGTCAGAGGCCAGCTCGTCGGCGCGCTGGCGGATCTGGTCGAACATGTAGTCGATCAGGCGGCGGCCGCACTTCTCCGCGATGCGGCGGATGCGCTTGATGCGGCGGGACCCGACGTAGCGCGGAGGGTCGCCGGTCGTGAACGCGACGCCCTCGTACGGGGTCTCGCGGTAGTAGTCCTGCGGGAACCGCCGGTAGCGTCCCGCCAGTTCCTCGATGCGCGGCGTCGGGTACCAGGGGCTCGACACGATCAGGTCCTTCAGCTCGCCCTTCGTGCGCGCCGGGGTCCCCCGCACCTCGTGGCCGCGCACCGCCGAGAACAGCCGCTCCGCGAACGAGGTCGCCCAGATCCGCATCAGGTAGCTGTTCAGGTTCACGATGAGCTTGAGCCGGCGCGGGTCGTCCTCGGACACGCGGTCCTCGACCGCCCGGCCGATGATGTCCGAAAGCTCCTGGCGATGGAGGAAACTGCCGAGCAGGATCATGCGTGCGCCTCGTCCGGGCCTACATGGCGAAGCACTGCGGCATGCAGATCTTCTGGCCCATCAGATCGCAGCACTTGTTCCCCGACTTGCAGTCCTCGTCCTTGCCGCACGGTGCAATGCACATGCCCGCGACCATGCAGGTCTTCTCCCCCTGCATGTCGCAGCACTCCTGCCCCTGCGGGCAGTCCTTGTCCTCGGAACACGCCTCTCCCGTGACGCACTGCGCCACGGGCATGCACATCGCCGGGTTGTCCGGGATCTTGCAGCACATCGCCGGCGACTGGCACTCGGTGTCGTCCAGGCACTCGCTCGGGCACTCGGCAGAGGCCGCGCAGACGCTGCCGACGCCGGGCACGATGCAGCACTCCTCGCCCGCGTGGCCGCACTCCGCGTGCGCGGTGCAGTGGGTCCAGTTCCCCTGGTCCGGGCAGGCGCCGGTCGGGG
>VGRB01000597.1 GCA_016875475.1 Deltaproteobacteria bacterium | reverse complement strand
GGGGGATGATGGACATGGTGGAGTCCGGGTGGGCCTCCCAGGTGTCGGCGCGGTAGCCGCCGAAGAGGCTCTTGCCGTTCCGCATCACCACTGTCTCGACGTACAGGCCGTCCGCGACCAGGACCTTGGAGCGGCCGGCGGCCACGGATCGGGCGAGGCCCTGCGCGATCGTGAGGCACGGGTGGTTGCCAGCCCCGGTGCCGCCCGGGCCGAGGCCGCAGGTCGCGTCGTCGGCCGCGCCGGGGTCGGACTCGGAGACGTAGATCGCGGTGGTGTCGAGCAGGAACTCGCAGCCGTCGTCCGGGACCGCGTTCAGGTCGAAGTACCCGGCGTTGCAGTTCATCCGGCAGACCGGCGTGGCCGGGGTCGTGTTGCAGGTGCCGTACGCGTTCGGGAGCGCGTAGATGGCGGTGCAGTCGGTATTGCAGTTGCCGCAGTTGGTGGCGCGGTAGTACTTGCCGCCCTGGATGAAGTCCTCGTCCGCGCTGTTGTCGCAGTCGTTGTCGAGGTAGTCGCAGACCTCGGGGGAGCCGGTCACGACCGGCGCGTTGCACTCGATGCCGGTCCCGTCCGCCTTGCAGACGCTGGTGCCGGAGCGGGCGCACACGCCGTACCCGGTCGTGCAGACGCTGCCCTTGGCCGGCCAGGTCTCGTCGGTCGAGGAGTCGCAGTCATCGTCCTTGCCGTTGCAGGTCTCGGTCGTGCCGGCCACGACCGGCGCGTTGCACTGGGTGCCGGTACCGTCGGCCCGGCAGACATTGACGCCGGTCCGGTAGCACTCGCCCGTTCCGGTGAAGCAGGCGGTGCCCTTGTCGGTGAACGTCTCGTCCGTCGCGGAGTCGCAATCGTCGTCCTTGCCGTTGCACGTCTCGGCCGTGCCCGCGACGACCGGCGCGTTGCACTCGGTGCCCGTTCCGTCGGCGCGGCAGACCCGGATGCCGGTGCGGTAGCACTCGCCCACGCCCGCGAAGCACGCGGTGTTCTTGTCCGTGAAGGTCTCGTCCGTCGTGCCGTTGCAGTCGTCGTCCTTGCCGTTGCACGTCTCGGCCGTGCCCGCGACGACCGGCGCGTTGCACTGGATGCCGGTGCCGTCCGCCCTGCACACGTTGATGCCGGTGCGGTAGCACTCGCCCACGCCTGCGAAGCACGCCGCGCCCTTGTTCGTCCAGGTCTCGTCCGTCAAGCCATCGCAATCGTCGTCCTTGCCGTTGCACGTCTCGGTCGTGCCCGCGACGACCGGCGCGTCGCACTGGATGCCGGTGCCGTCCGCCCTGCACACGTTGATGCCGGTGCGGTAGCACTCGCCGACGCCGGTGAAGCACGCCGCGCCCTTGTTCGTCCAGGTCTCGTCCGTCGCGCCGTCGCAGTCGTCGTCCTTCTGGTTGCAGGTCTCGGTCGTGCCGGCGACGACCGGCGCGTTGCACTGCGTGTTCGTCCCGTCGGCGCGGCAGACGTAGACGCCGGTCCGGTAGCACTCGCCCTGGCCGGTGAAGCACGAGGTGCCCTTGTTCGTCCAGGTCTCGTCGATCGAGCCGTCGCAGTCGTCGTCCTTCGCGTTGCAGGTCTCGGTGACGCCCGCCACGACCGGCGCGTTGCACTCCGTCGCGGTGCCGTCCGCGCGACAGACGAAGACCCCGGTGCGGTAGCACTCGCCCTGGCCGGTGAAGCACGAGGTGCCCTTGTTGGTGAAGGTCTCGTCCGTCGTGCCGTTGCAGTTGTCGTCCTTGCCGTTGCAGGTCTCGGCCGTGCCCGCGGCGACCGGCGCGTTGCACTCGGTCCCGGTCCCGTCGGCCCTGCACGCGAACACGCCGGTCCTGTAGCACTCTCCGATACCCGCGCTGCACGCGGTGCCCTTGTTGGTGAACGTCTCGTCGGTCGCCCCGTCGCAGTCGTCGTCCTTCTGGTTGCAGGTCTCGGTCGTGCCGGCGACGACCGGCGCGTCGCACTGGGTGTTCGTGCCGTCGGCGCGGCAGACGAAGACCCCGGTCCGGTAGCACTCGCCCTGGCCGGTGAAGCAGGCCGCGCCCTTGTTCGTCCAGGTCTCGTCCGTGGCGCCGTCGCAGTCGTCGTCCTTCGCGTTGCAGGTCTCGGTGGTTCCGGAGACCACGGGCGCGTTGCACTGCGTGTTCGTCCCGTCGGCGCGGCAGACGTAGACGCCGGTCCGGTAGCACTCGCCCTGGCCGGTGAAGCACGAGGTACCCTTGTTCGTCCAGGTCTCGTCCGTGGCGCCGTCGCAGTCGTCGTCCTTCGCGTTGCACGTCTCGGTGGTTCCGGAGACCACGGGCGCGTTGCACTGGGTGTTCGTGCCGTCGGCGCGGCAGACGTAGACGCCGGTCCGGTAGCACTCGCCCTGGCCGGTGAAGCACGAGGTGCCCTTGTTCGTCCAGGTCTCGTCGATCGAGCCGTCGCAGTCGTCGTCCTTCG
>VGRB01000596.1 GCA_016875475.1 Deltaproteobacteria bacterium | reverse complement strand
GGGGCAGGACTGCGGCGATCGCACCTGCGCCTTCCCGGAGAGCGTGGTCAATTGCCCGGAGGATTGCTGCGCATGCGATGACGGCTACTGCGACCGGTTCGCCTGCGGCGAGGACGCGGATGCCTGCGCCCCGGACTGCGGGGCGGCGGCGTGCGGCAACAAGACGTGCGACGTGGGGGAGAACCCGTCGCTCTGCCTCGAGGACTGCAAGTGGCAGGCCTGCGGCAACCACGTGTGCGAGGGGAGCGAGAGCCCAGCCGCGTGCCCGGAGGACTGCGCGGACAGTTGCGGCAACTGCGAGTGCGAAGGTGCCGAGCGCTACGCCTGCCCGAAGGACTGCGGCGTGTGCGGCGACGGGACGTGCAGCAACTGCCCGCAGTACGAGGAGATGCTCTATTGCGGCATCGACTGCGGCGCCGGGGTCGAGGTCTGCGACGGCTGGGACAACGACCAGGATTCCGACACGGACGAGGAGAACGCGACCGGGTGCCACGTGTTCCATCTCGACCGGGACGGCGACTCGTTCGGGGATCCGCTCGCGGCGAAGTGCCTGTGCGGCGACTCGGACGGCTGGACCGCGATCAAGGCCGGGGACTGCGACGACCTGGACCCGCTGCGGCACCCGGGAACGGAAGACGCGTGCAACGGGAAGGACGACGATTGCGACGGGACGGTGGACCCGGTGGCGGCGCGGGGGTGCACGCTCCACTACAAGGACCTCGACCACGACGGGTTCGGGGACGACGTGGTCCCCGCGCTCTGCCTGTGCGGCCCGGACCCGGTCTCCGGTTTCACTGCCACGCGGGCCGGCGACTGCGCCGACGCCGACCCGCTGCGGCACCCGGGCGTGCCGGAGGTCTGCGACGGCGTTGACGAGGACTGCGACGGCCTGACCGACGAGGATGCGCCGGGCGGGGGGGAGACGTGCGACGTCCCCGGCGAGCACGGGATCTGCAAGCCGGGCGTGACCGGCTGCGCGGGCAAGGAGATCCGATGTCTGCGCGTCGTGGACCCGGCGCCAGAGACGTGCGATGGGCGGGACGAGGACTGCGACGGGAAGATCGACGAGGAGGGGGCGGACGGCTGCACCGACCTCTACAAGGATGCGGACGGCGACGGATGGGGCAGCGCGATGAAGCCGATGCTCTGCCTGTGCGCCCCGGACGTCGCGCTCGACTACACCGCGATCGTGGGGGGGGACTGCAACGACACGAACGCAGCGGTCAACCCGGCGGCCGTGGAGCGGTGCAACGGCTGGGACGACGACTGCAACGGGTTCGCGGACGCGGCGGACGGGGAGGCGCTCCTCGCGAACGACGGGCGCCCCTGCGAGAGGCAGGACGGCGTCTGCGAGGGAGCGTCGAAGCCCGTCGGCCTGTGCTCGGCCGGGCAGTGGCAGGCGTGCACCGCGGCCGTCTACCGCGCGTTTTCCCCCGCCTACGAGCACGGCGGCGAGACGTCGTGCGACGGCCTCGACAACGACTGCGACGGCCCGGCGGACGATGACGTCGCGGTCGTGGCCGGCTGCACGGACAACCTCGACTGCACCGCAGACGCGTGCACCGACGGCGAGTGCGTCCACGTGGTCCAGGCGGACCGCTGCGCCGTTGCGGGCCGTTGCCACACGCGCGACGCCGTGAACCCGGACGAGCCGTGCGAGCAGTGCAAGCCCGACCTCGCTGCGACCGACTGGTCCGCGCGCGACCCTGTCGGGACGTGCGCGGGCGACGAGTGCATGGAGCTGGAGCACCGCGTCGCGTGCGGCAAGCCCCTGTTCGTCGTCCCGGACGCCGCGCGCCCCGGCGAGTCCCTGCTCGCGCCCGAACCGGTCTGGTCCGGGGCTCCGACCGGCCGCTGCATGGCGAGACGATGCCACGGCATGGAATGGACCCCCTGGCTGCCCGCGGGGGTCTCCGGGGGCATGGCCGCGGCCGGGGACGTCGCGGACCTGCCGGGGGGGCGGACGATCCGGTGGTCGCTCGGGGGCGGCTTCGGGGGGTGGTAGAGGTAGACGATGCGACAGGTCGCGTACGTTGCCGTGCTCCTGGTGTTGTCGGCCTCGGCACCGGCCCAGGTGCCCCGCTTCCTCACCTACTCCGGCCGCCTGACGGACGGGACCGGGTGGGGGCAGAGCACGACCGCGGACCTCGTGATCACGCTGTACGACGCCGAGACCGGCGGCAACGTGGTCTTCCGCGGCCTGCACCAGGGCGCGAAGGTCTCGGACGGCTACTTCACGGTCAGCCTCGGGATGTGCGACGAGAACGGCTACTGCGAGCCGAACCCCGCGAACGCGGAGTTCCCGGCCGCGCTTCCGGCAGCCCTGTGGATCGGCGTTGCGGTGGACGACGAGCCGGAGATGCAGCCCCGCAAGCCGGTCGGGAGCGTGCCGTACGCGATCGAGGCGCGGCGCGTTGGGGGGCCCC
>VGRB01000595.1 GCA_016875475.1 Deltaproteobacteria bacterium | reverse complement strand
CGGGGCGCTCGCGAAGGCGAGGGCGCTGCTGGCGGGGAAGGAGTGGGCGTCGCGGCGGCTGCTCGGCGAGGTCTGCGCGGACCTGGTCGAGACGAGCCCGGACGACATGCACAAGGCCATCCTGGCGACCGAGGAGAAGCGCGTCCGGACGACCAAGGCGTTCGAGGGCGCGAAGGGGATCGAGGGCGAGGTGCTGCTGCTGACCGCGGCGGCGGCGTGGAACGTGGGCACGTGGATGGTGCTGGAGGGCGGCCCCGCCCGGAACAAGGACGGCTGGAAGCTGCTCGACGGGTGCCGCGACGCCGCGCGCGCCGCGCCGAAGGGCAACCCGGCGCTCGCGTCGAACGACTTCGTGAAGAACGTGGACGAGGCGTACCGGTCGCTCAAGCGCGGCAAGGACCCGGTGGTGATGGGCAAGCCGGCGCAGGCGAGGCCGCGGGACGACGGCTCGCCGTGGGAGATGCGGATCGGCAAGTCGTTCGACGTCTACTTCCACTGGCTGGTGTGGTTCTACGAGCAGGGCGACGAGCACGAGCGGACCCTGCTCAACTTCGCGACCGGGTTCCAGCTTCCGATCGTGGGCAAGGGGCGCTTCGAGGCGGGGCTCGGGGTCGGGTACGGGTTCACGTACTTCGACGCCCGGGCGATCGAGGACAATCTGCACCGGATCATGTTCCCGCTGCGGGCGCGGTACTGGTTCCTGATCGCGGACGTGGGACCGCAGATGGTCTATCACACGACGATCGACCGTTCCGGCGACGAGAAGGGGAAGCTGGAGGCGGGCGCCCTCGTTCGCTTCGGGTTCAGCATCGGCGGCGAGGTCGGGTTCGAGTACGACTACGTGCCGGTACAGAACGACTACGTGGACTTCTATGGTCTCTACCTGGGGTTCGGCTTCTGATGTCGGCGGACGCGCGCGAGGCCCTCTGCCCGAACTGCGAGGCCCCGGGCCGGGTGGGCGAGCCGTGCTCCGAGGCGCTGTGCGCGCGAAAGGGCTACCACGCGGTCCCGGCGGAGTGGTTCCGGTCCACGCGCGACTGGTGCCGGCAGAAGCGGCGCGGCATGGACCCGCTGGTCGGGCGCTGCGTGGAGCGCTACCTGCTGGCCGGGCTGCTCGGCCAGGGCGGGATGGGCGCGGTCTACCTCGCACTCCAGCGACCGCTGATGCGCGAGGTGGCGTGCAAGCTGATATCGGGCGTCGAGCTGACCGAGCAGGCGGTCGCGCGGTTCGAGCGCGAGGCGCGCGCGGTCGCGGCGCTGGACCACCCGAACATCGTGCGGCTGTACGACTACGGCGTCGGCGACCTCGGGACGCCCGACGACGGGGGGGGCGGGCACGAGTTCCGCGTCCCGTACATGGCGCTGGAGTACGTGCGTCACGGCCACACGCTCCGCCACGCCTTCGGGGCCGTCGCGCGCGACGCCGGGAGCGTGCCGGGGGACCTCGTGCTGCACGTGTTCCGGCAGGTGCTGAACGCGCTGGCCGCGGCGCACCGGGTCGGGATCGTCCACCGCGACATGAAGCCCGACAACGTGATGGTGACCTCGGTCGAGGGCAACCCGCACCTCGTCAAGCTCCTGGACTTCGGGCTCGCGAAGGCGGTCGCGCAGGTGACCGGGTTCGACCGCGAGGTGTCGAGGACCGGGCAGTTCCTCGGCACGCCGCACTACGTCGCGCCCGAGCAGGTCTCCCCGCGCGACGCGCACAAGGTGGACGGCCGCGCGGACCTGTTCGCGATCGCGGTGATGCTGTACGAGGTCTTCACCGGCGAGATGCCTCACGACGGCGAGACGCCGCTGGAGGTGCTCGCGCGCAAGGTCGATCCGGCGCACGACCCGTTCGCGGCCGCCGCGGCGCAGCGCCTGCCCGCGCGGGTCGCGGCCGTGATCAAGCGGGGGCTGTCGGCCGACCCCGCGGCCCGCCACGCGGACGCCGGGGAGCTGCTGGCCGCGCTGGAGGCCGCGATCCCCGGCACGCGCACGCTCGCGGCGGCGCCGGTCACCCTGTCCTACACGCCCGCGTCCGACCGGCCGCTGACGCCGGCGAGCCGGGTGGAGGCGCCGGCGTCCCGCTCGGAGTCGCCCGGGCGGCAGGCGGAGCCCGAGACCATCGCGGCCGGCCCGATCGCGTGGTCGGGCAAGGCCCCGCCGGGTGCCGCGGCCGAGCCGGTCCCGATCACGGGCGAGCTGCCCGCGGCCGCGGAGCGGCGAATCACGGGCGGCAGCTTCCGTGCGATCGCGTGGGTCCTCGGAGGCGTCTTCGTGGCCGCGCTGACCGCGCTCGGCACGTGGGCGTGGATGTCGTCCGGCGGGCGCGGATCCGGGCCCGTCGAGCCCCCGCCGCTACCGGCCGCGGCCCAGGCCCCGGCCCCGGCCCCGGACGTCGCGCAGCCGCAGGCCGTGGCCCCCGCAGCGGCCCCGGCCCCG
>VGRB01000594.1 GCA_016875475.1 Deltaproteobacteria bacterium | reverse complement strand
CCGGCCGCTGGCAGAACCGGCACACCACCGCCGCGTCCTGAATCTCCTCGGCGCAATACGGACACCGTTTCATCCGGCAGACTCCTCCCCGCACAGCGTCTGGCGCCCGATGATACCGCACGTGCCCAACGCCGACGCACCGGCCCTGCGCGCCCACATCGTCGGCCGCGCCCCCAAGAGACCCCGCCCGGAGCGCTCGGAGGGCATCCGCACCTCCTACGAGCACCGGGCGGGTCGTGCCGGGTTCGCCCACCCGACGACCGGGCGGGACGGGATGACGGCCGGGTCAGTCCGCTCGCCCGGCCTTCCGGCCGCGGCCTGAGCTCGGAGGACACGGAAGCCCAGGTTGTTGTTGCGGTTGCCCGGGTCGTTCCTGTTGCGGTTCGCCGACCGGCAGTTCCTGGCGGTGTTGTTCCACGAGCCGCCACGGTTCACCCGGTTCACTCCTTGCGGCCATCATCCCCAGGCGTTCCAGCGTCTGCCGCCGGAACGTTCGTGCCGCGGCCTTCTCGGTGAAAGCCACCAGCGGCAATACGTGATCGTGCAACTCGCGTTCGGTCCAGCGCCCTTCGTCGTACTCGCGCGCGCAGCCGGCAAGGCGACGGGCGAATCGGCGGCGGCTGCGCCGGTTCAGGCGCAGGCCCGACGGGAAGACGCGATAACCGAGGAAGTCCATCCCCGCCCGCGTCGGCGCGAGGAAGGGATCGGGCTTCCAGTCGAGTTCGAGGTCGGCCCGGAGGAAGCGCCGCGCGTCGGCGCGGACCTCGCGCAGCCGCGCGGGCGTGTCGTCCCAGCACACGAAGTCGTCCATGTACCGCACGTACCCGGGGCACCGCATCGTCTCCTTCGCCCACCGGTCCAGCGTGCCCAGGTAGAAGTTGGCGAAGTGCTGGCTCGTGAGGCTGCCGATCGGCAGGCCGCGCCCCGGCGACGCCGCGTAGCTGTCGATGATGCGATCGAGCAGCGCGAGCATGCGTGCGTCCTTGAACGCGCGGCGGAGCTGGGCCTTGAGGAGGTCGTGCGAAACGGAGTCGAAGTACTTCCGGACGTCCATCTTCAGATAGCAGGTGTGGCGACGGGCGTACTCGACGGCACGGGCGAGCGCGGCGTACTGGCCCTTGCCGGCGCGGCAGGCGAAGCTGTCGGGGACCGCGCGACGCTCGAGCCCGGGCGCGCAGACGTGCATCACCGCGTGGTGCAGCACGCGCTCCCGGAACGGCGCGGCGTGAATCGTCCGCTCCTTGGGGTCGAAGACCGTGAAGCGCCGGTACTCGCCGAGCGGAAAGCGGTCCGTGCGGACCTCCTCGATCATCACACGTACCTCGGCGTCGAGGGCGCCCGACATCCGCCGCACCTCGGCCCGATGCCACTTGCCGCGCGCGGCGCGCCAGAACGCGAGCCGGAAGGTCTCGGGCTGGAGGAACGCCTCCCACAGCCCACCCGCCCGTCTCACGGGATCGGCGGCCCGAGGATGGCCGCGAGGAATTCGTCGGCGTAGCGATCGACCTTGGCTGCGCCGACGCCCTCGACCGCCTGCATCGCCTCGCGCGAGGCGGGGCGCTGCTGCGCCAGCGCCGCCAGTTGTTCGTTGGTGAAGACGGCGTAGGGGGGAATCGCCTCGCGCTCGGCAATCGCCTTCCGCAGCTCGCGCAACCTTGCGAAGAGCGCGAAGTCGTCCGGCGCGAGCACCGCCTTGTAGTCGACCCGCGCGCCGGCCGACCGGCCGGCCGGCGCGCCGTCGAGGTACTCGACGCACAGCACCCACCGCGCGTCCGACCCCGTGCCGACGAGCTGGCGTTCGACCCCGACCACGCGGGCCTTGCGCAGGAAGTCGTTCAGGTCGTCAGCACCTGGACCCGGGTCCGTCGCGTTCACGGAGAAGAATCGAAACTGCATCGCGCCTCATTCTGCCGGCGCGCGCGGCCGCACGCGGCCGCGCGCCAATCCGCACTCGACCGCCCGTACCGCCTCCCGGGCATAAACCCCGTCGGACCTCAGCGCCCATGCCCGCCACCGGGGGCCGCTCGTCGGTCGCCGCTCCGCGCTCCCTCCCGGCGGCCCCCTCCCCACCCGCTCCTTGCCCTCGCTCCGCTCGCCTACTATCTACTGGGACTGACCTCGGAGGACACGGAAGCCCAGGTTGCCGTTGCGGCCGCCCGGGACGCCCCCGGTGCGGTCCGCCGACCGGCAGCCCCCGGCGGCGCTGACCCACGAGCCGCCACGGAACACCCGGTCCACCCCCGACGATGGACCTAGCGGATCCGCCACCGCGCCGGAGGGGTACGCCCCTAACCAGTCCGCCACCCACTCCCACACGTTCCCGTGCATGTCATACAGGCCCCACCAGTTCGCCTGCTTCGTCCCCACCGGGTGTGTGCGAGAACCGGAGTTCACGCTGTACCAGGCCATGCCCTCCAGATTCCCCGCCCC
>VGRB01000593.1 GCA_016875475.1 Deltaproteobacteria bacterium | reverse complement strand
CCCCCGAGGTGAGGGGGATCGCGGACGTGGACGTCGGCGCCGCTCGGCGGCTCGCGGGCGAGATCGGCGTGTCGCGCGTGTCGGACGACTGCCGGGAGCTGCTCGCGGCCCCGGACATCGACGCGGTGCTGGTGTGCTCCTCGACGGACACGCACGCGGACGTGGTGATCGACGCGGCGACAGCGGGGAAGCAGATCTTCTGCGAGAAGCCGCTCGACCTCGACCTCGGCCGGATCGACGCGGCGCTCGCGGCGGTCCGCCGGGCGGGCGTCAGGCTGATGCTCGGGTTCAACCGCCGGTTCGACCCGGACTTCCGGCGCGTGCGCGACGCGGTCGCCGCCGGCGCGGTCGGCCGGCCCGAGCTGCTCCGCATCACGAGCCGCGACCCGTCGCCGCCCCCGGCCGAGTACGTGAAGCGATCCGGGGGGATGTTCCTCGACATGACCATCCACGACTTCGACATGGCACGGTTCGTCATGGACGACGAGGTCGAGGAGGTCTTCGTCGCGGCGGCGAACCTCGTGGACCCCGCGATCGGCGCCGCGGGGGACGTGGACACGGCCGCGATCGTCCTCCGGTTCGCGTCCGGCGCGATCGGGACGATCGACAACAGCCGGCGCGCGGTGTACGGCTACGACCAGCGGATCGAGGTGTTCGGCTCCGCGGGCATGGTCGCGAACGCGAACCGGACCCCGCACACCGCGGTCCACGCGGACGCGAGCGGGTTCCACGCGGCCCTGCCCCTGAACTTCTTCATGGAGCGCTACTCCGAGGCGTACGCGATCGAGCTGGCCGCGTTCGTCGCGGCGCTCCGGGCCGGCACGGAGCCGCCGGTCGGGGGGGAGGACGGCCGCCGGGCGATCGTGATCGGCAAGGCCGCGGGCATGTCGGTGAAGTCGGGGCGCCCGGTGCGGCTGTCGGAGGTCGAGGCGACGACGGCGGCGACGGCCGCGACGGGGGCGCTCGCATGAGGATCGCATTCGTCGGCCACGTGTCCATCGACCACAACGTGACGAACGGGAAGGAGCACGTCCTGAACGGGGGCGGAGTGCTCCACGGCGCCGTGACCGCGCGCAGGCTCGGCGCGGACGCGGTCGTCTTCACGCGGTGCGCGCCCGCGGACCGGGAGCGGTTCTCGGTCCTGGCGGACGCCGGGGTGCCAGCGTTCTACCTGCCGGGCGAGCGCACCACGTCCGCGCGCAACGTCTATCCGACCGCGAACCCGGACGACCGCGTGACGTACTTCGTGTCGCGGGCGGAGCCGTTCCGCGCGTCCGACCTCGACGCGATCGACGCGGACGTGATCCACGTGAACCCGTTGTGGTTCGGGGAGTTCCCGGACGACCTGCTCCCGGCGGCGCGCGCGAGGGCCGGGGTGCTGGCGGGCGACGCGCAGGGCTTCCTGCGCCACGTGGGCGACGGCGAGGGGCGGTGCTCGGCGCACGACTGGGCGACCAAGTCGCGCTACCTCCCGCTGTTCGACGTCTTCAAGGCGGACATCGGCGAGGCGACGACGCTGACCGGCTGCGACGACCCGGTCGCGGCCGCGGCCGCGGTCAGGGCGCTCGGCCCGCGCACCGTGCTGCTCACCCACCACGCGGGCGTGTGCGTCCACGACGGCGACTGCCACGAGGCCTCGTTCGGCCCCTACTCCATCGAAGGCCGCACCGGCCGCGGCGACACCTTCACCGCCGCGTTCCTGGTCGCGTCCGCCCGGATGCCGATCGACGAAGCCACCCGCTTCGCCGCGGACGTGACGTCCAGGAAGATGCAGTACGCCGGGCCGTTCAGGGGCTGACCGCGGGGTCCGCCTCGCGCTCCCGGACAGCCACCGGAAGCCGCTCCGGGTCGGCGTAGTCCGCGAGCCGCGCCTCGGCTCCGGCGATCACGTCGCTCCGCCGCATGGGGAAGCGCACGACCCGACCGTCGCCGGTCACATGCCCGTACGGTGTCGATATCACCTCCAAGTCGAGGAAGCGGCTGTCGGCGGAGAACTCGGGCGTCCGGACTCCCCGCCCGCAAGCGATCCGGTGACGCTCCTCGCGCGTCCGGCTGTCGAGGACCGGGACGGTCGAGCCCCGCCCGAGCGCCAGGTCGCGGCCGTCGGGGGACAGCGCGGCCCGCGCGCCGACGGGCATGGTCGCGACTCCCGCGGAGCCGCCGCCCGACGCGGCGGCGCCCGCGCGCGCCTCGGGCGGCGGCTGCGACGCCGGGACCCCCGCGGGCCGGGCCGGCCCTCCCCCTTGCGTCCGCAGGCCGCAAGGGGGGCCCAGCGCGGGGGTGCACGGATGACTGAGCTTATCCGCTCGATAAGTGACAGGAATCCGGGGGTCCCCGCATCCCCCTTGCGTCCGCAGGCCGCAAGGGGGGCCCAGAAGGCCGGTGCCCGAGACGCCCCGCGCAGCCGGCGATCGATATTCTCGCTGACCCTG
>VGRB01000592.1 GCA_016875475.1 Deltaproteobacteria bacterium | reverse complement strand
GCGCGTTCCCTTGCGGCTTGGGGCTTCGCGCGGCGGCCGCCGTAGAGCCCCCGGCAGGGGCCCCTGCGATACGCCGCGACGTGTCGAGCAAGGGGTATGTGACTCCCGGCCCGCCCTCCGGCCGCCCACGCGAAACCCATCCGCGGATGCGCCCGGGCGCGGAACGCGGCGCCAGGTTGCTCGCGCGCGCGCGATCGACTAGGCTACCCGCGGCGACGGAGGCCGGATCGATGGTCCGCGTGTGCCCCGAGTGCGGGCGCAAGTACGAGATGACGGTCGCGCACTGTCCGGAGGACGGCTCGCCGACCCTCGTCTATACGCAGGAGGACGACCTCGTCGGCCAGATGATCGACGGCCGGTTCACGGTCCGCGAGCTGATCGGCAAGGGCGGGATGGGCGCCGTCTACCGCGCCCACCAGCACTCGATGGACCGCGACGTCGCGCTGAAGGTCCTGCGTCGCGACATGGCGTCGGACGAGGCGGCGGTCAAGCGGTTCTTCCGCGAGGCCCGGGCCGCGAGCAAGCTGACCAGCCCGCACACGATCACGGTCTTCGACTTCGGCCAGACCGACAAGGGCCTGCTCTACATCGGGTTGGAGATGCTGCGCGGCCGCTCGCTCGCGCGGATGCTGTCGGACGAGCGCGCCCCGATGGACTGGCGCCGCGCCGCGCGCATCGTGGACCAGGTGCTGGACTCGCTCGTCGAGGCCCACTCGGTGGGCGTGCTCCACCGCGACCTGAAGCCGGACAACATCTTCGTCCTGGAGGGCGCGGGACGGCAGGACTTCGTCAAGGTCCTCGACTTCGGGATCGCGAAGATCCAGGGGTCGAGCGCGACCGCGAACCTGACCGGAACGGGCATGACGTTCGGCACGCCGACGTACATGAGCCCCGAGCAGGCGCAGGCGAAGCAGCTCGACTCGCGCAGCGACCTGTACTCGCTCGGGGTCATGCTGTTCGAGATGCTCGCGGGCAAGCCGCCGTTCGAGGGCGAGACGCCGCTCGCGCTGATGCTCCAGAAGGTCCAGGAGCAGCCGCCGACCGTCTTCCACGTGAACCCCGAGGTGCGGATCCCCGCGCCGCTCGACGACCTGGTCACGCGGATGCTGGCGACCAGGCCCGCGGACCGCCCGGCCGACGCCACCGCGGTCAAGACCCTGCTCGCGGCCGCGACCTCCGGGGACGCGGGGCTCGTTGCCATGGGCCCGGTGGTGGTCCGCGAGGGCACGACGCAGAAGTTCGCGGCGTCGAGGGTGCCGGACCTCGCCGGCGGCGCGAGCCCGGAGACCGCGCGGCCGGATGTCTTCCCGCCGGACAAGGCGCGGCTGCCCTGGGCGTGGATCGCGGGGGGCATCGCGGCCGGCGTGGTCGGGATCGCGGCGGCCCTCCTCGTCGTGAGCGGGGGCGGCGCCACGACCGAGCCCGCGTCGGCGACCCCGGCGCCCGCGGCGGCGCCCGCGGCGGCGCCCGCGCCGGCGGCGGCCCCGGCACCCTCGCCGACGCCCGTGCCGGCGGCGGTCGCCGAGCCCGCGCCCGCCCCGGCGGCCCCCTCTCCGGTCGCGGCGCCCGCGGTCGCGCCCGCGCCGGCCGCGCCGTCTCCGGCGCCGGCCGTCCAGCCGCAGCCCCGCAAGGCGGGCAAGGCCGCCAAGGCGCCCGCGAAGGCGCCGCCGCCGGCCGAGCCGGAGGACGACATCGGGCGGCTCCTCAAGAAGGGGGGCGGCAAGACCGAGGACGAGTTCCTTCTGAAGAAGGCGGGCGGCCGTTGAGTCGCTCGAAGGGGGTCGGCATGCGCCGTATCGCAGTCGCCTGCATCGCGCTCTCGCTGGCGTTTCCCCTGCCCGCGCTCGCGCAGGGGGGGGATGCGGCTTCGGTCGCCGCGCAGGCGGAGAAGGACGCGCGGGCCCGGAAGTTCCCCGCGGCCGTGGACGGCTTCAAGCGGGCCTACGCGCTGTCGCCGGACCCGGCGTACCTGTACAACGTCGGGCTGCTCTCGCTGATCGGGTTGAAGGACGCCGCGCAGGCATGGGAGTACGCGACGCAGTACGCGGAGATGGCCCGCAACGCGTCGGAGAAGACGGACGCCCAGGACCTGATCGGGAAGGCCGAGGCCGCGCTCGCCGAGACGCACGGCCGGCTCAGGTTGAACGTCACGCCGCCCACGGCCGAGGTCTACCTGGACCGCAAGGCGCCGGACACGCGCATCCGCCGCCCGGTCGCGTGGGTGGTGCCCGGGCTGCACAACCTGCTCGCGGAAGCGCCGGGCTACGAGAGCGGCGAGGTGCAGGTCACGGTCAAGACGGGGATCAAGAGCGAGGTCGCGGTCGTGCTGCGCGGACAGCAGGCGCGGCTGCGGATCGAGAGCCGGACCCCGAACGCGGTCGTGCTGGTCAACGGGAGCCCGGCCGGCCCGGCCCCGGCGGAGAAGTCGGTTTG
>VGRB01000591.1 GCA_016875475.1 Deltaproteobacteria bacterium | reverse complement strand
TGGGGCTCGGGCACGGGTACGGGCACGGGGACGGGGACGGGTTCCGGCTCGGGCACGGGTTCGGCCGCAAGCTGGAGGGAGGACGGCGCGGGCGCGGAGGCGCGCCGGATCGCCAGCCTCCGGAAGTCGATCGGCGCGACCACTCGCGAGAACAGCTCGGCCGAGGTCCAGGGGAATGCGATCCAGTCGTCCGCCCCCGCATCGATCGCGGCGCGACGGGTGTCGGGATCGGTCCGGTCCGTCACCACGACGATCGGGAGCCGGCCCGCCTCGGGGTCCGCGCGCAGGTCGGTGACCGCCCGGAGCGCCGCGCCGTGCCCGCGCGTGAACGACACGACGACGAGGTCCGGCGATCGCTCGACCCAGCGACGCAGCATCGCGTTCATGTCCGGGAAGGACCAGACCCGGACGTCGTCCGCGGCAAGCTCCTTCTCGAGGGCGTTGCGGATGTCGGGGTCGTTCCCGAGGTGGAACGCGATCCCTCTCGACCCCTCGCGGTCGCGCATCAGCTTGACCACGGCGCGGGCCACGTCCGCGGGCTGGGCGTCGGCGGGCAGGGACGTCGCCACCCCGGCCTGGGTCAAGACGTGCCGGTCGACGATGCCGCGGTCCGGGCCGATCGCGATCACGGGGGGGGAGGAGTCGCTCGCCGACCGCCACGCCCTCGCTGCCTGGGCGGCCGCGGTCAGGGTCGCGAGCGGCGCGGTCGAGTCGAGCACCACGACCGGGACCGGGCGGCGTGCGAGCACCGCCTCCAGCTCGGCCGCGGACGCGACGACCTCGCACCGGGACAGGTCGACGCGATCGGCGGAGGGCCGCGATCGGACGCCCGCCGGGGCGACCAGCACCGCGAGGCCGGACAGGTCCACGCCGTTCGCGGCGGGCGCGGCGGCATCGCGGATGGCGGCGGCCACGCGGTCCACGGACGCCCGGTCGGGCACCCGGCCGAGCAGGAGCGCGGCCGCGAGGGCATCGTCCGCCTCGCGCGCGGCGGCCGCGACGCGGTCGAGCCGGAGCGCGCCGGCCTGCACGCCGATCCGGTGGACGTGGCGACGGAGCGCGCGCCGGGCCTCGACGTCCGACGCGTCGGTCTCCAGCCGGGCGAGCGCGGCGGCGGCCTGGTTGAGCCGGTCCCGCGCCTCCCCGGAGAACGCTTCGCGCACGCGCGCGAGCACCTTGTCCATCAGGAAGCCCTCCAAGCCGGGCGGCGGTCCCGCGCTAGGTGCGGGGCCGGCGTCCCTGACGCGCCGGGTCCGGATCGGTCCCCCCGAGCGCGCCGACCACGCCCTCAACGGCCCTGGCCGCGGCCGCCACGCCCCCCCCCGCCGACTCCCCGCCCCGCCGGGCGGCGACGGCGTCGCGCACCTCGACGGCCCGGCACGCGCGCGCGAGCAGCTCGGGCAGCAGGTAGGGGACCGGGAGCCAGTCGTCCGCGCCCGCCTCCATCGCGGCCTTCCGCTGCTCCGGCTCTCGCGGGTCGAGGGCGACGACGATCGGCAGGTGACGCGCGTGGGGGGCGTCGCGCAGGTCCTTGACGACCTGGAGCGCCGCCGCGGGTGTCCGCGACGCGGCGACCAGGACGAGGTCGGGCCGCGCCTCGATGAAACGGCGGAGCAGGTCCGTGAGGTCCGCGCAGGGGATCGCGCGGTACCCCTCCGCGGAGAGGTCCCTTTCGATGCGATCCTTCAGGTCGAGGTCAGGTCCGAGCACGAGCGCGGTCCCGCGGACGACCTCGCGCCCGGCGAGCGCCTTCGAGACGGCGCGGGCCACGTCGGAGGGCGGGGCGCCCGCGGGCAGCACCGCGTCCGCGCCCGCCTGGGTCACGCGGAAGCGATCGAGGATCCCGGCGTCCCCGACCGCGACCACGGCGGGGAGCGGCCGGAGGGGGCTGCCGCACGCGCGGGCGGCGGCGACGACCTCGAGGACCTCGGGCATCGGGGCGGCGAGGTCCAGGACGATCGCCGCGATCGAGCGGTCGGCCAGGAGTCCAACGGCGCGATCGACGGCCCCTGCGACCTCGCAGCCGGGCAGGAGCGCGCCCCGGCCGCCGCCGGGCCCGAACGCCTCGGCGCGCTTCGTGAACAGCACGCAGCGCGGACCGGCCCCGCCGGCGCGCTGGGGCGCGGCAAGCTCGTCCGCCACGGCCCCGACGAGCGACCGCCAGCGCGCCACCGTCGCCGGGTCGGGCGCGAAGCCGGAGAGGACCTCGGCCGTCACCTCGTCGTCGCCGCGCCGGGCGAGGTCGGAGGCGCCCGGAAAGCCGTGGAGCGCGCCCCACGCGGCGAGCCACCGGAGCCCGGCCCGAAGGCCGCGTACGGGCTCGGGATCCCGGGGGGCCTTCGCGACGGCCTCGACGGCGGCAGCGGCGGCGACGGCGCGTTCGCGCGCAACCGCCAGGAAGGCTTCGCGGATCTTCGCAAGCTCCGGCTCCCCC
>VGRB01000590.1 GCA_016875475.1 Deltaproteobacteria bacterium | reverse complement strand
GGGGGCCCAGCCGCCGCCCCATGTCCTGGAAGTGCCGGAACAGGACGCCGACCTCGTCGCGGCGCGGCGGCAGATCCGGCAATCCGGATTCGCCCAGGTCCAGCTGATCCATGGCCCCGACCAGGTCCCGCAGCGAGCGCAGCAGGCGGTCGAGCAGCGTCAAAAGCACGGCGATCATCGCGCCGGTGATGGCGATCACGAGGGCCAGGAGCAGGAAGAAGACCCGCAGCAGCTCGCGCCGCACGGACTCGGCCTCGATCCCGATCGTGACGCCGCCCCAGGGCCGGAGCCCCGTGCGCAGAGCCAGTTCCGTCTCCAGGAGCCAGCCCGCTCGCTCGTCGCGGCGGTACCATGACCGCGGTTCGCCTTGCCTTCCCGGCGACGCCCCGTCCGCGGGCGCCGCCCGTGGCGGTCCGACGGCGCTGCCGGCCACCCGCTCGCCGCTCGCGTCAACCACGACGATGTAGCGCAGGCGCGGGTTCTGCCGGATGAAGTCCGCCACGTAGCCGTCGAGGAAGCCCTCGCTCGGCGCCAGCTCGTTCTCCTCGGCGATGAGCGACTCCAGCGCCGTCACCGAGAACGCCTGCGCGACCGCCTCGGCGTAGCCGCGCTCCTTCGCCAGCACGGTCCGCCGCCACTGCAGGAGGATCCCCCAGGACACGACCATCATGACGAGCGCGATCGTGGCGCCGGTCGCCAGGAGGATCCGCGTGCGGAGGCTGTCGGGCGGCAGCAGGCGACCGATCATGGCGTTGCTCCGCCGCCGCGTCCGGGCAGGACCGGGACGTACGTCGCGGCGTCCACACGGGCGAAGCCGAGCGCGAACTCGTTGTCCCACCCGGCGAGCACCGCGGCGTCCCGTTCGGCGCGCGGGTCCAGATCCAGCAGCAGCGCGATCATCTCGGCCAGGACGGGACTGCGATCGTCGGCACGGACGACCAGCGGCGGTCCTGGGTACGGCGCCGAGCGCGCCACGATGCGCAGGTCGGGCCCGCCGTAGCGCAAGGCCACCGCCTCCTTGACGACACCCGCGTCGTAGCGGCCGTCCAGAACGCGGTAGACCACCGTCTGGTGATGGCTGAAGTGGTGCACGCTGTCCAGCGCGGCGGCCGTCAGCTGCGCGCCCGGCAGGCATTCCTCGACGAACCAGTTCGCCGCGTAGGAATCGCGCGACGGCAGCGCCACGCCGCGGCCGGCCAGGTCCGCCACCGACCGCACCGGTCCGTCGGCGCGCGCGACGAGCACCGCGCGCGAGGTGGCGACGCCCTGCCCGTCGCGGTCGCGCGGCGCCAGCACCGGCACCAGCCCGGAGGCCGGCCCCAGCCGGCCGTAGATCCAGGTGCCGAGGAAGGACGCCGAGACGTCGCCGCGCCGCAGCTGGGCCGCCGCGTCCTCGTAGCTGGCGCTCAGCCTCAGCTCGTAGCGGTGCGTGCCCGCCGCGCCGAGGTAGTCCATCACCGGCTGGTAGGTGTCGTAGATGAGGCGGGGCGCGTAGCGCGAGATGACGCCGACCCGGACCAGGGGCCGCTCGGGCGCGGGCGCCGCGACCGCGGCCGGCGGCGGCGGGGGCGCGCCCAGGTCCAGCAGCCGCCGGAGGACGACGACGTTCAGGCTGACGAACGCCAACCCGGCGATAGCGCCGACCAGCAGGCGCGAGTGTTTCATGGACGCTCCCGGCGGCACGTGGGATCCTGGCGCGGACCGAGGTCGAGCCTCGGCGGTTTTTCGCCCGATTTCAAGGCGAAATTTCGCCACGGCGAGATCCCGCCACCCGCTAGACCATCTAATACATTGATTTCATTGGCGTTACGAACGGAATGCCTGGGAACGCGAGTTGCAAGTTGCCGCCTCCGGCGCCCCGGTCCCCGGCGCGGCGCGAGAACGTGCGGCCGAGATCCCCCAACCTCGAGCGGAGGAACGGACCATGGGCAAGGAGATCGAACGGAAGTTCCTGGTCAAGGGCGACGCCTGGCGCGCGCTGGCCAAGGGCGTCGGCTACCGCCAGGGCTACCTGTCGACGGTCAAGGAGCGCACCGTGCGCGTGCGGACGGTGGGCGACAAGGGCTACCTGACCATCAAGGGCGTCACCATCGGGGCCAGCCGCCTCGAGTTCGAGTACGAGATCCCGATCGCCGATGCGAACCCTCTGCTGGAGATGTGCGAACAGCCGCTGGTGGAGAAGGCGCGCTACAAGATCCCCCAGGGCGCGTTCACGTGGGAGATCGACGAGTTCGCCGGCGTCAACCAGGGCCTGATCGTGGCGGAGATCGAACTGCCGTCCGAGGACCAGGAGTTCTCGCGCCCGGAATGGATCGGGGCCGAGGTCACCGGTGACCCGCGCTACTTCAACTCGAACCTGATCGCGCACCCTTTCACCAAGTGGTAGGCGCTGCGGTGCCGGCTCCCGCGGAGCCGCGGAGGAACCGATGACCCC
>VGRB01000589.1 GCA_016875475.1 Deltaproteobacteria bacterium | reverse complement strand
GCGTGGACGTGCACTCGCCGCACGCGTTCGCCGAGCAGCAGGTCCCGCCCTCGCACCCGCCGCCCGTGCAGTCGTCCCCGCCGTGGCAGAGCTTCCCGTCCGGGCAATCCTCGCAGACCCCGCCGCAGTCCACGTCCGACTCGTCCTGGTTCAGCGCGCCGTCGCCGCAGGTCGGCGCCGAGCACACCCCGAAGACGCACGCCTTCGTCAGGCAGTCCGGGTGCTCCTTGCAGAACTTCGTGAGCGCGCACGGCGAGCACCTCGGCCCGCCGCAGTCCACGTCCGTCTCGCCCGCCGAGAGCTGCGCGTCCACGCAGGACAGGTCCTCCTGGCACGTGCCGCCCTCGCACTTGCCGCTCTTGCAGTCGGTCCCGCCGTTGCAGCGCTTGCCCGCCGGGCACCTGTCGGGGCAGCCGCCGCCGCAGTCCACGTCCGACTCCGTGCCGTTCTTCTGCCCGTCCGTGCACGAGGCCGCGGGGCCGCACCGGCCCGCACCGTCGCACTCGTCCCCCGCGCCGCACTGCCCGCACGACCCGCCGCACCCGTCGTCCCCGCACTCGCGGTCCGTGCAGTCGCCTGAGCAGCCGCCCACGCACTTCGACAGGTAGGGGCTGCACGACCAGCCCTCGCCGCACTCGCCGCACGTGCCGCCGCACCCGTCCTCGCCGCACGTCTTGCCCTCGCAATCCGGCACGCACTCGACGCACTGCCCGGACTCCTCCTCGCACCACCACGGCGCCTCGCACTCGCCGCACGACCCTCCGCAGCCGTCCCCGCCGCACTGCCGCTCCCCGCACGCGGGCACGCACTGCGGCTGCCCCTGCCCGCCGTCCCCGCCCCCGGAGCACCCGGCCACGAAGGCTGCAAACGCCGGCACCAGAATGAAACCGTTGAAGCGCCCCATCGCCCGCTCCCGTTCCGGACGGGCGCGATTCTACGCCATGCGGCGGCGAGGGGCGAGGAGCAGGGAGGCGAGGATCGAGGCGCCGACGAGCCCGGCGATCACCCCGAGCGACACCCCGATCGGGAACTTGCCGCCGAACGCCTCGTTGAGCCACGCCATCTTCAGCCCGACGAACACCAGCACCGCCGCGAGCCCGTACCGCAGGTAGGTGAAGCGGTGCATCGACCCCGCGAGCAGGAAGTAGAGCGACCGCAACCCGAGGATCGCGAACACGTTCGACGTGAACACGATCAGCGGCTCGGACGAGACCGCGAACACCGCGGGGACCGAGTCGAGGGCGAAGACGACGTCCGAGAACTCGACGAACGCGAGCGCGACCAGGAGCGGCGTGCCCGTCCGGACCCCGTTGCGAACCACGACGAACCGGTCCTCCTCGAAACCGGGGGAGATCGGCATCAGCCGGCGGATGGCGCGGATCACGAGGTTCTTCTCCGGCTCGATGCCCCGGTCCGGGACCAGCGCCATCTTCACCCCGGTCACCGCCAGGAACACGCCGAACCCGACCACGACCCAGTGCACCTGCACGAGCGCGGACCCGGCCGCGATGAAGACCGCGCGCAGGACCAGGGCGCCCAGGATGCCGAAGAAGAGCACCCGGTGCTGGTACCGCGCCGGGACCGCGAAGTACGAGAAGACCATGGCGAACACGAACAGGTTGTCCACCGACAGGGCCTTCTCGATCAGGTACGCGGCCAGGAACTCGAGCCCGAGCCGGCGGCCCTCCACCTCGCCGAAGGTCGCGGAGGCGTACCACCAGAACCCCGCGTTGAATGCGAGCGCGAGCGCGATCCAGACGGCGCTCCATCCGGCCGCCTCACGGAACGAGACCTCGTGTGCCTTGCGGTGGAACACGCCGAGGTCGAGCGCCAGCATGGCGAGCACGAACGCGCCGAACGCGGCGTAGAACCACCAGTACGAGGCGAGGGGGAAGAAGGTCTCCATCGATCCGTCTCCGTCGGCGGGATGCCCCCGCTCTGTGGGATGCCCCGCTCTGCTGGGGGGGCACCGTGCAGGGGCGCCGCCGCCCGCCCGTCAACCGCGGCGGGGATCGAGCGCGGCGCGCGCCCATGCCGCGGGGCGCCGGCCGCCCACGCCGAGCGCGGCCCGGATCGCCGGGAACTCGTGCACGTTGCCGAGCGCGAGCAGAAGCGCGAACGTCGCGCGGACCCGGACGTCGATGCCGGCGACCCTCCCGGGATTCCAGGACCGCTTCGGGGCCTCACCTCCGGTTCCGCGCCCGGTTCCCACCCGGGCCCCTCCAGGATGGGGCGGGGCAGAGCATTCGTCAAATCGAACATCACGCCGGAGCGTCGCCTGCGCCACCCGGCGGTCGAGGCGATCCTGGAGGCGACGCCGTGACGCCCGGCGCGAGGCGCGCGGCCAGCATCCCGCACGCCGCGTCCGCCGCGACACCCCCGGAGTACCGCCGGACCACGGGCACCCCGAGCGTCCGGAGCGCGTCGCGGAACGCGGACAGGCG
>VGRB01000588.1 GCA_016875475.1 Deltaproteobacteria bacterium | reverse complement strand
CTCGGCCGGTTCCCGCCGGCCCGTGCCAGGGCCTCCTCGATCCGCCGGACCTCCGCCTCGCGCACGGCCTCGGCCAGGGTCGGACCGGCCTCGGCGGCCGCCGGCTCGCCCGCTGCCGCACGCGCGACCTCGACGCCGAGGTGCTCCGGGCCCACGGTCTCGCCGGGACACAGCACGACCGCCCGCTCGACGAGGTTCCTCAGTTCGCGGACGTTCCCCGGGAACGGATACGCGTCCAGGACGGCCATCGCATCGGGCGAGAACGCGCGCGCGGGACGGCCCATCCTCGCGGCCGCGGCGGCCAGGAAGTGCGCCGCGAGCGCCGGGACGTCGCCGTGCCTGTCCCGAAGCGGCGGCAGGATCACCGGCATCACGTTCAGCCGGTAGAACAGGTCCTCGCGGAAGGTGCCCGCGGCGACGCCGTCCCGGAGCGCCCGCTTGCTGGACGCGACGACGCGCACGTCGACCTTCACGGTCTCGATGCTGCCCACTCGCTGGATCTCGCGCTCCTGGAGCACCCGGAGCAGCTTCGACTGGATCGCGGGGGGCGTTTCCTCGACCTCGTCCAGGAAGATCGTCCCGCCGTCGGCGGCCTCGAAGCGCCCCTCCCGGCGCTGGTGCGCGCCGGTGAACGCCCCGCGCTCGTGGCCGAACAGCTCGGATTCGATCAGCGTCTCCGGGAGCGCGGTGCAGTGCACGCGCACGATCGGCCGATCGCGGCGGGGGCTCAGCGCGTGGATGGCGGACGCGACCAGCTCCTTGCCGGTGCCGGTCTCGCCCTGGACCAGCACGGTCGCGTCGGTCTCGGCGACCGCGGCGAGCACCCCGAACACCTCCGCCATGGCGCGCGAGCGGCCGATCATCCCGCAGCAGCCGCCCTCGCGCTGCACGGCCGCCAGCCGCGCCTCGTCGCGGGCCGCCGCCCTGACGCGACCGTACCGCTCCACGAGACGGAGCAGCGCGCCGGTCTCGAACGGCTTGGTCAGGAAGTCGCGCGCGCCGAGCTTCATCGCCTCGACCGCAGCCTCGATCGTGCCGTAGGCCGTGATCACGACCGCGTCCACGTCGATCCCGAGGCGCCGCACCTCGCGCAGCACGGCCACGCCGTCGGCGCCCGGCATCCGGAGGTCGATCACCGCGACGTCGAACGCCCCTGCCGCGAGCCGCACGACGGCCTGCTCCCCGTCCTGGGCCGTCTCGACCTCGTACCCTGCCGCCCGCAGGCTGTCCCGCAACGGGATCCGCATCAGGGGCTCGTCGTCCGCGATGAGCACCCGGATCGCGCGTGGCAGCAGGCCCCCTCCCCCGGCCCGGCCGCGGGCCGCAGCGGAAGCACGACCTCGAACGAGGCGCCGCCGCCCGGCGCCTCCGAGACCTCGATCCGGCCCCCGTGCCGCTCCACGACGCCCAGGCTGACCGACAGTCCCAGGCCCGAGCCGCCTTGCGCCCCCTTCGTGGTGAAGAACGGGTCGAAGATGTGGGCCCGAACCCCCGGCGGGATGCCGGGCCCCGTGTCGCGGATGGCGACGCGACACCCGTCCGCGGTCGCCAGGGTCTCGACGGTCACCTTCCCGCCGCCGGGCATCGCCTCCATCGCGTTGAGCAGCAGGTTCAGGACGACCTGCTCGATCTGGTGCGCGTCGGCCGGGACCCGCCCGAGGCCCGCGGCGAGCCGCGTCTCGACCCGCACGCCCGCGCGCTCGAACGGCACCCGCATCAGGTCCAGCGCCTTCCCGACCACCGCGTCGAGGTCCACCGAGGCGATCCTCGGCGGGTGCTGCCGGCCGAACTCCAGGAGGCTGCGGACGACGCGCTGGGCGCGGGAGATCCCGTCGGCCATCAGGCCGTAGTACTCCTGCCGCCGCGCCGCGTCGCCGTCGTCCGAGCGGAGGTTCTCCAGGCAGTGCAGCGCGCCGGACAGCGGGTTGTTGATCTCGTGCGCCACGCCGGCGGCCAGCCTGCCGACCGACGCCAGCTTCTCGGCATGGAGCATCTGGAGGTGCGTCTCGTGCAGGCGGGCCGTGACCTCGTTGATGCGCGCGGCCACGTCGCCGATCTCGTCGTCGCTGCCCGGGATCTCCTCCCGATGGACGCCGGGCCGGAACCGCTGGAGCACGTCGGCGATCCGGTTCAGCGGGCGGAGCAGCAGGCCCGCGAAGACCCATGCGGCGAGGGCGCCCGCCGCGATGAACGCCATGGCGAGCCGGAGGGTGTCCGCGCGGACGCGCGCCATGCGGTCGCGCACCTCCTGGTCCCCGAGCCCGAGGTGCAGCTCCCCGAGGCGACCGCCGTGGATCGCGACGGCGAAGTCGCGAAGCTCCTGGCCGAGGGCGCGGATGTGACCTTCCCGCCACGGCTCGGCTGGGGCCAGCCGGTTCGACGCCCCGAGCTCCTCGGGGAACGCGCCCTGGAACGTGTGCGCCACCGCGCCGCCGGCGGGGTCCATGA
>VGRB01000587.1 GCA_016875475.1 Deltaproteobacteria bacterium | reverse complement strand
CCCCGCGCCGTCCGTGCCCGTGCCCGTGCCCGCCCCCTCCGCGGGGGGCGGCCCGGGCGGCGGGGCCTCGCGCATGCGCGCCGCCTCGGCCTCCAGCTTCTCGGCCATGCGCCGCGCCTCGTCCTGGTACTTGTCAGCCTCGTCGTCCCGTCTCGGGACACGATTCATCTCCTTGTAGGTCCGGAAGTGTTCCATCGCGCGACGGTAGTGCGCGGGCTCGTCCGGGCCGCTCCCCCGGTTCTCGATCTCGGCCACCCCGAGGTTGAAGTAGCAGTCCGCGCACGCGGGGTCGATCCGGATGGCCTCCTTGTAGGCCGCGATCGCAGCGTCGAAGTCGAACGACTTCTTCAGCGAGTTCCCCAGGTTCATCCGCGCGGGCGCGTAGTCCGGGTCCGCCTTGAGCGCGGCCAGGAAAGCGGCGGTCGCCCCCTCGTGGTCGCCCGACTTCTGGAGCAGCACGCCGATGTTGTTGTGCGCGTCCGCGTACGACGGGTCGAGGTCCACCGCCTGCCTGAACAGGGCCGCCGCGCGCGCGTCCTCGCCCGCGGACAGGGAGAGGTGCGCGAGCAGGTCGAGCGCCTCCGCGTCCTTGCGGATCTCGATCACCTGCCCCAGCACGAAGCGCGCGGCGTCCTTGCGGTCCATCGCGACGTACGCGCGGGCGATCGCCTTCATGACCTCGGTGTTCGCCTCGTCCTTGCGCAGCATCTCGGTCGCGTCGCGCAGCGCGTCCGCGGCACGGCCCGCGGCGATCTTCGCGCGCACCAGGGCGAGCCGGACGGGCACGGATTCGGGCAGCGACTCCGCGAGCCCCTCCAGGAACGTCGCGAGCAGGTCCGCGCGTCCCCGTCCGAGCATCACGCGAGAGAGGAGCGCGAGCGCCTTCGGCGCCCCCTTCGAGAATTCCGCCGCCTTCCGGGCGTGCTCCTCGGCCGCGACCGCGTCGCCGAGCTTCAGGTCCGCCACGGCCAGGTTGTAGTACGCGACCGGGTCGGCCGCACCGGACGCGAGCGCGAGCTGGAGGCGGTCCCGGCCCGCCCGGAGGTCGCCGCCGCGGAGGAGGGCGAGGCCTTCCGCGGCCATCGGGCCGGCGTCGGCCGCCGCGGGGGCGGAGGCGGGGGAAGAAGCCCCAGCGGGCGCGGGCACGGGCTCGGCGCCGGGTACGGGCTCGGGCTCGGGTACGGGGACGGGTGAGATCGGGGACGGGGAGTCCTTGACCTGACCTCCGCCGCAGGCGAGGAGCGCCACGAGCACCGGAGTGGCGAGGGTCAGCCGCATCACAGCGCCTCCTCGAACGTCGGCGCGGCCGCGCCCCCCTCGGGGTCGAGCACCCGCCGTTCCTGCTTCTGGAGCGGGAACTCCTGCGGGCGGTACTTGTTCATCGCCTCGACGGCCCGGTCGGTCCACTCGTTGCTCGTCCGCAGGCGCCGGTTCTCCTCGATGACCTTGACGTACGCGTCCTGCGCCGCGGTGCGGTACTGGGTCGCCACGTCCTCGAGCTGGGTCCGGTAGATGTCCTCCTGCTCCGGGTCCATCGGGGGGATCTCGGCCGCGAACATCGCCTTCGCGAACAGCTCGGGCAGCAGCGCCATCCTGAAGACCGCGGCGCTCGTCCACTCGACCGACTTGTACGGCAGCACCAGCGCGTACTCTTGCTGCAGCTCGCCCATCAGGGCCCGCTTCTGCTGGATGAGCTTGCCCTGGCTCTTGATGTCGCCGCGGAACAGGATCGCCTCGTACGTCTTGAACTTCGGCTCGATCAGCTGGAACTGGGCCTTGGCGGCGTGGACCGCGGCGGGGCTCCCGGCCGGGATCGCCCGCGCCTGGAACTCCTTGATCAGGGTCCGCGCGACCGCCTCCCACTCCTTCAGGTTGCCCGACGCGCGATGGATGTCGGCCTGGCGGGCGATCGCCTCCATCACGCGGTCGTTCTGGGCGGAGTTCATGCGGTACTGGCCGGCGAACTGGCGGTAGATGCGGAGCGCCTCGTCGCGGCTCCCGAGCTTCTCGTACATGTCCGCGACCCGGAACAGCAGGGCCGGGGCGTCGGCGTCGGCCGGCCACTGGGCGACGTAGCGCTCGTACGCCTGGGCGGCCTCCCGGACGCGGCCCTGCGCCTCGGTGAGCTGCGCGATCTTGAAGCTCGCCTCCTGGAGCTGCTTCGTGTTCGGGAACCGCGTCACGAGCGACCGGTACCCCTCGACCGCGCGATCGAAGTCCAGGAACTTGCGCGCGTTCTCGGCCAGCTGGTAGAGCGCGCCCTCAACGTACTGCGACTGCGGGTAGTCCGCGACGATGCGCTGGTAGACCTTCGCGGCGGAGTCGTAGTAGTGCAGGTTCATGTAGGCCACGGCCGCGTTCTGGAGCGCCTTGTCCGCGACCTTGTTCTTCGGGTCGTCGTCCACGACCGCGAGGAACATCTCGGCCGCCTTCTTGTAGTCCTTCGCCTCGAACCCC
>VGRB01000586.1 GCA_016875475.1 Deltaproteobacteria bacterium | reverse complement strand
CCCCGCCGGGGCCGGTCGACTGGCTGGTCTGCGAGAGCACCTACGGCGAGCGCCTCCACGACGCGGCCGCGCTGGCGGAGGACGAGCTGGCGGACGTGATCCGCGAGACCGTGGAGCGCGGGGGCCGCGTCGTCGTGCCCGCCTTCGCGGTCGGGCGCGTGCAGGAGCTGGTCTGGCACCTTCACCGGCTGTACGACTCCCACCGCATCCCCCGCGTCCCGGTGTTCGTGGACAGCCCCATGGCGGTCCGCGCGACCGAGGTCTTCCGCGAGCATGTCGAGTGCTACGACCGGCAGACCGTCTCCGAGTTCCTGGAGAACGGCGACAATCCCTTTTCGTACCGTGCCTTGCGATTCGTGATCGACCGCGAGGAGTCCAAGCGCCTGAACGACTACCGCCACCCGTGCATCGTGATCTCGTCGTCGGGGATGTGCGAGGCGGGCCGCGTGCTGCACCACCTCGTGCACGTGGTCGACGACCCGCGCTGCACCATCCTCGTCGTCGGATTCATGGCCGGGAACACGCTCGGCCGCGCGCTGGCGGACCGGCGTCCCGAGGTGCGGATCTTCGGCGAGACGTTCCGCCTGCGCGCCCGGGTCAAGATCCTGAACAGCTTCTCGGCGCACGCGGACCGGCGCGAGATCTGCGACTGGATCGGGGGCCTCGATCGAGCGCGGCTGAGAGGCGTCTTCCTGGTGCACGGCGAGCCCGACGCCCAGGACGCGCTCGCCTCGCAACTGCTCGGGATGGGCATCCCCCGCGCCGAGGCCCTCCTTCCGGGCCGCCCCGTCGCGCTCGATTGACGCCTTGTCGAGCGCCTCCGGCACGAGATCGAGCCGGCCGGCCGCGAGCTTCCCTTTCGCGATTCGGATCAGGGCGTCGAGGCGATCGGGACCGTCATCGACGCCCGGCAGGCGCATCCTCGCGATCCGCGCGCGGATGGGCTACGCTTCCGGCATGCCGGACGACATCTCCATACCGACCTTGGCGATGGCGGCGATGCGGAACACGGACGAGCAGTCTGCGACCGCGACGGCCGCGCCCCGCGATCGCGCGCTCCTCGTCGAGATGAGCGGCGGCGACGCCGGCCACGTGCACCGGCTCGTCGAGGTGATCACGACCATCGGCCGCGGCACGGGCTGCACGCTCTCGTTCGCGGACGCGACGCTCTCCCGGGAGCACGCGCGCATCGCGCGGATCGGGGACGGGTTCGCGATCGAGGACGCGGGCTCCCTGAACGGTACCTGGGTCAACCAGGAGCGCGCGCAGCGCCGCGTCCTCGCGCACGGCGACCGCATCCGGCTCGGGTCGGGCGTCCGGTTCCAGTTCCATCTCGTCACCGCCGAGGAGGAGGCGATCCTCGTCAAGCTCTACGAGGCCTCGGTCCGAGACGGCCTCACCGGGCTGTTCAACCGGCGGCACCTCGTGGAGCGGCTGGATGCCGAGACCGCCTACGCGGTGCGCCACGGGACCGGGTTGTGCGTCGTGATGATGGACCTCGACCACTTCAAGCGCGTGAACGACACGTACGGCCACCTGGCCGGCGACGAGGTGCTGCGGCAGGCGTCCGGCGTGCTCCAGGCCCAGGTCCGGCGCGCGGACCTCGTCGCGCGCTACGGGGGCGAGGAGTTCGTCGTGATCGCGCGGGGCATCCCGCTCGCCTCCTGCCGCCTGCTGGCCGAACGCCTGCGCACCTGGATCGAGGCCCTGGAGATCCACTTCGAGGCCGCGCTCATCCGTCCGACCGCGAGCCTCGGGCTCGCCGGCCTCGACGACTGCGGCAAGGACAAGACCCCCGCGCGCCTGCTCGCGTGCGCCGACGAGGCGCTGTACCGCGCGAAGGAGGGGGGGGCGGAACCGCGTCGTCGCTTTCGGGGACGAGGAGTAGGCGGCGGGACGCCGCCTGGCCTACCGCGGCGCGGACGCCGCCTGGCCTACCGCGGCGCGGACGCCGCGGCCACTCGAAGACGGGCCGCGAGCCCCGTGTTCCGCGGCTCCACGCGGGCGTTGTCCACCGCGGCCTTGAGCGCGCGCCGGTTGCCGACCAGCACCACCAGCCTCCGCCCCCGCGTGATCGCGGTGTACAGGAGGTTGCGCCTCAGCATCACCCAGTGCTGCGTGTGCAGGGCGACGACCACGGCCGGGAACTCGCTCCCCTGGGCCTTGTGGACCGTGATGGCGTAGGCGGGCGACAGGTCGTCCGTCTCTGCCCCCTCGAACGCGACCTCGCGCTCGTCGAACCGCACGCGCGCCGCGCCCTCCGGCCCGACCGCGACCACCGTCCCGATGTCGCCGTTGAACACGTCGCGGTCGTAGTTGTTCCTGAGCTGGATCACGCGGTCCCCGGGCGCGAGCCCCGGCCGGTCCCCCGCGTTCGCGTTCAGCCGCGCCCTGAGCGCCCGGTTCAGCGCGTCCGTCCCCGCGTCGCCTCGCCGCATCGGCGCGATCACCTGGACCTG
>VGRB01000585.1 GCA_016875475.1 Deltaproteobacteria bacterium | reverse complement strand
GGGGAAGCACGGGCTGGCGTTCGAGGTCCTCGACCAGGAGCCGCAGGCCCCCGGGGGGGCGATCAACCACTACCCCCGCCGGAAGGTCGTGATGACGTCCCCGTTCGAGCTGCCGGGGTACGGCCGGAGCGAGGCCACGGTGCTCAGCAAGGAGCAGCTCGTCGATCTGTGGCTGGGGGCGCTCGCCGCGAACGGGATCGAGGTCCGGTGCGCCGAGAAGGTCGAGGACGTGCGGGCCGTCGACGTCGGCATGCCGGCCGCACGCGGCGCTGTGCCTCCCGACGCGGGAGCGTTCGACGTGGTGACGGCGAAGGGCGTGCGCCGGGCGCGGACCGCGCTGCTGTGCGTGGGCCGCCGCGGGTCGCCGCGCAGGCTCGACGTGCCCGGCGAGGACCTGCCGAACGTGGCCTATCGCGTGGCCGAGCCCGAGCAGTACGCCGGGTCGCGCGTGCTGGTGGTCGGCGGGGGTGATGCCGCGATCGAGGGCGCGATCGCCGTTGCCGGGGCGGGCGCGGCGTCGGTCACCCTGGCGTACCGCCAGGCCGCGGTCGCGCGCGTACGCGAGGCGAACCGGGTCGCGTTCGAGCAGGCCACGGCCGACGGCCGGGTGCGGTTCGAGGGCGAGAGCCAGGTCGTCGCGATCGCGCCCGACGCCGTGACCCTGCGCCGCGGCGGGACGACGTGGGACGTCGGAAACGACTTCGTGATCGTCCAGATCGGCGGCGTGCTGCCGCTCGAGTTCCTCGCCAGGATCGGCGTGTCCGTCGAGAAGAAGTTCGGGACCGCGTGAGGGGGGCCTCGCAGCCGATCGCGCGAGCCCGGCCGCGGACGCCCGCACCGGGTCGCGAAGCGGTCCCTCGTCGCGCGAGTCTGCGATGGTCGGCGTCAGGAACGAGAACGACGCCCCCCTCGATCCGGCGAGCGACGGCCCCGGGGCATTCGTGGATCGGGCAATCTGATTCGGAATTCGGACAAGCGCGGATTCCCCCATTGACTCGCCGCATTGGCCCCGGTATCCGGAGGCCGTGGAGAGGGCGACTTCGACCAGTCCGGGGGGGACGAGCCGGAGGGTTCCGCGAGCCGGGCGGCGGACCGCGGACGGCCGGTCAGCCCGGCCCGACGCGCCGCCGGCCGGCGCCGGGCCTTCGCCGAACGGGCACGCCCGGTCGCAGTCCGCGAAGGAGATGGTCGCGAGGATGGTCGGGATCGTGTCGCGGCACCTCGCAGACCCGGCCTTCTCGGTCGCGTCGCTCGCGGGCGAGCTGGGCCTGAGCAGCCGCCAACTCCAGCGGGTGTGCCGGGACCTGACCGGCCTGGGTCCCGCGGACTTCGTGCGCCGCGCCCGCCTGGAGGAGGCGAAACGCCTGCTGGAGCGCAGGGCGTTCCGTACCGTCAAGGAGTTCGCGGCCGCGGTCGGGGCAAGTGCCCGTGCAGCGTACGCAAGCCGGGGTGGCGGAACGGCAGACGCAGGGGACTTGTAACGCGACAGAACCAGGTCTTGACCTGGGCGTCCACTTCCGCGAGATCGTTGAATTCATCAGTCGCGGCCGCTAGTTGAGAACCACCTCTTCCGTTGACCGAGGTTGCGGGAGATCGACCGGGATCGCGGGGTCGTGGGCACACTCCGGGCACAACCTGTCGCTGGAGACGCTTCGGAACAGGAAGCCCATCGAGCAGTTCGTCTGGTGTGACATCGAGAAGCTTGGCCAGGAACCCGAGTTCCTCAACTCGAGGTTCTCGCTTGTCGTTCACGAGTCTGTTCAGATCGGCACGGTCAATCCCTGTCTTCGCGGCCAGCGTCGTCTGGTTGAAGCCATTCGCCTGCATGAGCCGACGGATTCGAGCACCGAACGTTTCGGCGGCGCTAGAGGCAAGTTCCTTCTCCACGAGTTCCTCCTACGCCGGCGCGAAGGCCCGATCCGGCATCGTTCCAAACGAGCTGCAGTGCTTCTTCCCACACCAGTCAACCATGGTGGTGTGGTGGCGATTCACCACAGCAGTGACGCTCTTCACAGCCGGGATCGGGGTCCTGGACTGGACCACGCGCCCGATCTCAGGCGGGTCGCCCCCCAAACCGATCTCCGTGGCCGCCGGTCCCCAACGGGATCCGAACCTGACCCACGGCTCCGCTGGTTCCTCAATGGCAACGTGGTCTTGCACCGCTTTCCTTGTTGAAGTCGGGAGATTCGGTCCTTCCGGGGCGTCCCGCCTCGTTCCGTCCTGTTCCGGGTGAGCCCCCCCGATTCCGGCTCGTCGTGGCAACCACGTGACAAACACGCGGAGTGTCCGGGTCCAGGTTCAGCCACACTCACCGCTGACTGCACCCGCCTTGGCTGCTACCCTTTGGCGCGAAAGGCATTGCGGCCTTCGGGATGCGGGCTGGACTGGGGCCCGGCGATGGCCTACGATGTCCTTGGATCCCGCGTTGCAGGAGGCGCGAGTTGGGCCAGGTTCTGGACAGGACGGG
>VGRB01000584.1 GCA_016875475.1 Deltaproteobacteria bacterium | reverse complement strand
CCCCCGAAACGGCAGAACAGGTCGTCGGTCATGCCCTCGACCAGCCTCACCTCGTCGACCGAGTCCATCTTCGCGTTTCGGGCCTTGTATCCGTACCGCGAGTACGACGTGTTCTCGCCCGCGCCGCCCGCCTGGACGAAGTTGCCGTTCGAGTCGATGTCGCTGCGCTCGTCGTCGGCATCCACCCAGTCCATGATGTTGAGGATCAGCTCGGCCGCCTTGCGGTCGTCGCGACCGCCCTTGGTGTCCGGCTCGACCTGCCCGCGCAGCAGCGCGTACAGCTTGGTGAACAGGGCCTTCCGGTCCGCCACGCTAAGCACGCCGTTCAGGTTGATCTTCGCGTCCTCCGGCACGACCTCGCACGTGAAGCCGCCCTTCTCGACGCCGAGCCCCTCCGTGCCCTTCAGGTCCAGGAAGTCGATCCCGAGGAAGTTCAGGGACGACGTATTGAAGACCTCGGCGAACTTGCACGCGAATCGCCACAGCTCGAACCCGCCGGCCTTCACCCCGAACGCCGCGGTCGCCTGGTCCACGAACTTCTGGGACGTGACCACGAGCTTCACGATCTCCATGGCCGAGCGCGCGTGGAAGTATGCCTGGACCTGCTTCTCGAGGTTCGTGGCCACGCGCACGTCCACGCGGGACCGGTAGCTGAACTCGGCGGAGAAGGCCGCGAGGATGGTGATGCCGGTGAGCACGATCACCAGCGCGACTCCCCGGCTCTGCCTCACCCGTTCCATCGTCACCCTCGGTCGCGGCGGCGGCCCCGGTCCGCTGCACGCGACCGCAGCCGGGCGGCTTCGGTCCGCCCGGCTAGAAATTCAACGGATACTGCAAGTGCACCCTCGCCTGCGTCTCGAACGGGAACTCGTTGCCCTCGCTGTCCTCCAGCAGCAGCCGGATATAGACGCGCGACGGCAGCTTGTACTTCTCCAGCATCTTGTCCTGGGCGGCCTTCATCAGGGCCGACCCCACGGGCGCCACCTGCGGCGACAGGCTGCCGGCCACGCCGGACTTCTGCGCGTCCTCCATCTCGGCCCGCCAGTCGTCCTTCCAGTCGCCCTCGCCGCCGGTCTTGTCCTCCCAGTACTGGACCCGGAACTCCTTGACTCCCGAGACCAGGACCTCCTTCACGCCGCCGCGCTCCGGGTCCGCGTCCGGGATCGCCTTCTCGCGCCTCACGAGCGCCCTGCCCTCGCCGTCCGGGTCGCGCTCCACGCGGTACTCGACCACGCCCTGGTCCGACTCGCGCGCGCCCTGCTGCCGCCGCTCGTGGCCGAGGTACGAGAACAGCATGGAATCGACCTTGCCCACGAACAGCGTCTTGGTCGTCGGCTCTTTCGGGTTCACGTGGTTCGAGAGGTACGCCATGGACACGTCGGACGCGAGCTTGCGCATGGCGACCTGGGCCGCGTGGTTCAGGTCCTCGATGCGCGAGCTCTGCTCGCGCGCCTTGAAGGTCAGGTGCATCGACTCCCACATCAGCGCCGACATCGACGCGAGCAGGGCGACCGCGACGAGGACCTCGAGGAGCGTGAAGCCCTTGAGCCCCGCCCGCGCGCCGGGCTCGGGTCGCGCGCAGGGTGCTGCGCGCGACCCGCCGGCATGAATGGCCGCCCGGCGCGCGGGGGGGGCCGCCGCCGCCGCGCGCCCGTCCCATTCGCTCGGGGCGGGACGCGGCGGCATCACCGCCGCGGCCCGAGGGCGCGCGGCGGCGGCGCGGGGGGGGGGCTGGGGAGCCCTCATCACTGGCACCTCCCCTGCACGCACTGCTGCGGCGGCTTGCACGGCGGCCGGCACGGGACCGGCGCGGTGCTCTCGACGGCCTCCTGCAGTTCGCGCAGCTTCTCCTGCTCGTTCAGTGCCGCCTTCTCCTCCTCGGGGATCGACACGATGAACGTCTGGACCTTCAGTTCGCGCTCCTTGCGCGGGCCGTCCTTCCACGTCAGCCGCACCGTGAGCTGGCGGGTCCGCTTCGCGACCTGGTCGATGATCTGGGGCATGTACGTCGTCAGCGACGTGATCCCCATCATGATCGCGCCCAGGTTGATGTTGCACATCGCGATGATGTCCTGGCCCTGCGGCCCGAACAGCGGAGCCAGCATCGCGATCTGGGCCGGATCCAGCGATCCCGGCGCCGCACTCGGCGTCTTCCCGGCATCTCCCGTCCTCGAACCCGAGCCCGTACCCGCCCCCGTGCCCGTGCCCGCCCCTGTGCCCGTGCCCGCCCCTGTTCCCGTCCCCCCCCCCATGAACGACTCCATCCCCGCCTGCACGAGCCCGGAGATCACGTCCGGCGTCAGGTTCATCGCCTTCAGGTCGTACCGGCACCGGAAGTTGCGCTGGAAGTCCTTCGGCAGCTCGCACTCGCGGTCCTCGACGCTGTTGGTCGGGAACCCCTGCCGCACGTAGTGCGCGTGCACGTCGTTGACGATCCCCTCCATCAGGAACGACGCCGTGGTGATCCGCGTCACCCC
>VGRB01000583.1 GCA_016875475.1 Deltaproteobacteria bacterium | reverse complement strand
GGGGGGCGACGCCCCCGAGCCGAAGGCGGAGGCGTGCGACGGCGTGGATTCGGACTGCGACGGGTCGATCGACGAGGGACTGCGCGGCTGCTGCGCCTGCGGGAACGGCGAGTGCCAGGCCGGGTGCGGCGAGAACGAGGGATCGTGCCCGAAGGACTGCACGGTCTGCGGGAACGGCCAGTGCGATCCGGGGGAAGGCCCGCTCGTCTGCCCGGAGGACTGCTGCGGGGGCTGCGGGGACGGCGTGTGCACGGGATACGGGTGCGGCGAGGACCCGGCTTCGTGTCCCGAGGACTGCGGCAGCGTCTGCGGGAACAAGACGTGCGACAAGGGGGAGTCCCCCCAGACGTGCCCCGACGATTGCGCGTGGAAGGCGTGCGGGAACGGGGTGTGCGAGCCCGAGGACGGCGGCCCCGCCGAGTGCCCCCAGGACTGCGGGGCCACGTGCGGCGACTGCACGTGCGAGAAGGGCGAGGATTGGCACGGCTGCCCGGTGGACTGCGGGTTCTGCGGCGACGGCGTGTGCTCCGCGTGCGCCGGCCTCGGCGAGGACCCCGCTTCGTGCCCGAAGGACTGCGCGTACGGGGCCGAGGTCTGCAACGGAAAGGACGACGACCAGGACGGCGAGACGGACGAGGAGGACGCGGGCGGGTGCCTGAGGTTCCACCGGGACTTCGACGCGGACGGCGCGGGCGACCCCGAGGGCTGGCGGTGCCTGTGCGGGCCGAAGGGGATCTGGTCCGCGACCGCGGGCGGCGACTGCGACGACGAGAATCCGTTCGTCCTGCCCGGCGCCGCGGAGGCCTGCGACCACCAGGACAACGACTGCGACGGCGCCGCGGACGAGGGCCTCGGCGAGACGACGTGCGGCAAGGGCCTTTGCCTGCACACGGTGCCCGCCTGCGTCGGCGGCGTGCCCTCGCCCTGCGACCCCTTCGAGGGCGCGGGCGCGGAGCGGTGCAACGACCTCGACGACGACTGCGACGGCGTCGTGGACGAGTGGTTTCCCGAGCTTGGCCTCGTGTGCACGCACGGCACCGGCGCGTGCAAGGTGTGGGGCGTGTACCGCTGTCGACCGGACGGATCGGCGACCGAGTGCGACGCGATGCCGGTGGCGCCGACGGACGAGCGCTGCAACGGCGCGGACGACGACTGCGACGGGGCCACGGACGAGGGCTGGCCGGACAAGGCCGGGGTCTGCCTCGTGGGCGCGGGCGCCTGCCGCGCCGCCGGCGTCCGGAGGTGCACGGCGGACGGCGCCGGGCTCGAGTGCAGCGTCGAGCCGGGCGAACCCGCGGCCGAGGCGTGCGACGGGATCGACAACGACTGCGACGACGACATCGACGAGGACTTCCCGGACAAGGGCAAGGCCTGCTCGGCCGGGGATGGCGAGTGCCACGCGAACGGAGTCATGACGTGCCTCGCGGACGGGTCCGCGCTCGCCTGCGACGCGGTCCCGGGCGAGCCCGCCCCCGCCGACCTCTGCGACGGCCGCGACGACGACTGCGACGGCACGACCGACGAGGACTTCCCGGACAAGGGCACCGTCTGCTTCGCGGGCGAAGGCGTGTGCCGGCGGTCCGGCACCCTGCGATGCGCGGCGGGGGGCGCGGCGCTCGAGTGCACCGCGGTCCCGGCCACGCCCGCCGACGCGGACCTCTGCGACGGGCGCGACGACGACTGCGACGGCGCGACCGACGAGGACTTCCCGGACAAGGGCACCGTCTGCTTCGCGGGCGAAGGCGTGTGCCGGCGGTCGGGCACCCTGCGATGCGCGGCGGGGGGCGCGGCGCTCGAGTGCACCGCGGTCCCGGCCACGCCGGCGGACGCCGACCTCTGCGACGGGCGCGACGACGACTGCGACGGCGCGACCGACGAGGACTTCCCGGACAAGGGGACCGTCTGCTCGACGGGCGAGGGCGATTGCAGGCGATCCGGGACGCTCCAGTGCGCCTCCGGCGGATCGGCCCTCGCGTGCACTGCGGTCCCGGCCACGCCTGCCGGTGCCGACCGCTGCGACGGGCGCGACGACGACTGCGACGGCGCGACCGACGAGGACTTCCCGCAGAAGGGTGCCGTCTGCACGGCCGGAACGGGGACGTGCCGCAGGTCGGGCACCTGGCGCTGCGCCGCGAGCGGGGCCGCACTCGAGTGCGGCGCAGAGCAGGGGCTCCCTTCGGCCGAGGTCTGCGACTACCTGGACAACGACTGCGACGGGGCAACGGACGACGGCTTCGTGGACGGCGCCGGGCGCTACGTTCGGCACACCGCGTGCGGCAACTGCTTCATGGACTGCGCGGCGGTCTTCGGCCTCCCGGGCGCGTACGGGGAGTGCGACGCCTCGCCGGCCACGCCGACCTGCCGGATGCGCTGCAAGGACGGGCGCTTCGACCTGAACCGCGTCGCGGGCGACGGGTGCGAGTTCGAGCGGGACCTCGACGCGGTCTACGTGTCCGGGGACGACGACGAGGCGAACGACCTCG
>VGRB01000582.1 GCA_016875475.1 Deltaproteobacteria bacterium | reverse complement strand
GACGGGTTCGGCCCGACCGTGCGGACCCTGCGGACGTTCATCGCGTCGTACCACGAGCTGCAAGGGGTCATCCGGGACTTCATGCTCCCCGACCCGGACAAGGCGAAGGCGTGATGAGCGGAGTCGTCCACGACTGCCTCGTCCGGCTCCCGGGCTCGCCGCGACCCGGCTACACGCCGGTGACGAGGATCGGCGAGGCGGGCCGCGACACCGGGATGGAGTTCGGCATCCTGCGCCTCGAGGCTGGCGAGCGCTGGGCGTCGTCCCCGGACCTGGAGACCGCGTGCCTCCTGATGGGCGGCACCGTTCGCCTCCGGTGCGGCGGAGCGGCCGCCGAGGCGTCGCGGTCGTCCCTGTTCGACGGCGAGCCCGCGGTAGCCCACCACGCCGGGGGGGAAACCGTCGAGATCGATGCGCTGGAGGCTGCCGAATTCGCCGTCGTCCGCGTCGAGAACCCCGCGCGCTTCCCGGCGCGCATCTTCGTGCCCGGGGGCCTGCTCGAGGTGGAGCAGCGCGACCGCGGACGGTGGGAGGACGCGGCGTGGCGCGTAGTCCGGACCGTGCTCGACATGCGCAACCGCCCGGAATCCATGATGGTCCTCGGCGAGGTCGTCACGCTGCCCGGCCGCTGGTCGAGCTACCCCCCCCACCACCACCCGCAGCCGGAGATCTACCACTACCGGTTCGACCGCGAGCAGGGATACGGCCACGCGGAATTGGGCGACGAGGTCCTGAAGGTCCGCTCGCGCGACACCGTGAAGATACTGGACCTGGCCGATCACTCGCAGGTGGCGGCACCGGGTTACGCGATGTGGTACCTGTGGGCGATCCGGCACCTGCCGGGCGAGCCCTACGTCACGCCGGAATTCACCGGGGAGCACCGCTGGCTGAAGGAGCCCGACGCCCGCGCGTGGCGTCCTGGGGGGGACGACCGATGAAGACCGTCAGGCTCACGACCGCACAGGCGCTGATCCGCTACCTCGCGCACCAGCACGTGGAGCGCGACGGCGCCACGCGGCCCTTCTTCGGGGGGGTTGCGGGGATCTTCGGCCACGGCAACCTCGCCGGGATCGGGCAGGCGCTGCAGCAGGAGCCTGGGCTCCGGTACCTCCTCGTGCGCAACGAGCAGGCCGCGGTCCACGCCGCGGTCGCCTTCGCACGCCAGAAGGACCGCCTGGGCGCGCTCGCCTGCACGTCGTCGGTCGGCCCGGGCGCCACGAACATGGTGACCGGCGCGGCCCTGGCCACGATCAACCGCCTGCCCGTGCTGCTCCTGCCCGGCGACGTGTTCGCGCGCCGGAACGTCGGCCCCGTGCTCCAGCAGCTCGAGCACGAGGCGTCGCAGGACGTGTCCGTCAACGACTGCTTCAAGCCGGTCTCCCGCTACTGGGATCGCGTCAACCGCCCCGACCAGCTCCCTTGGGCGCTGCCCCAGGCCATGCGCGTGCTCACGTCGCCCGCGGCGACCGGCGCGGTCACGCTCGCGCTGCCCCAGGACGTCCAGGCCGAGGCGTGGGACTTCCCGGCGGGGCTGTTCGAGGACCGCACGTGGCACGTGGCGCGTCAGCGGCCCGACCGCGACGCCCTCGCGCGCGCGGCTTCGATGATCCGCGCGAGCCGGCGGCCCGTGATCGTGGCCGGGGGGGGCGTCACCTACAGCGGCGCCAACGAGGCGCTCGCCGCCCTCGCCCGCGCGACCGGGATCCCCGTGGTCGCGACGCAGGCGGGCAACGGCGCGCTGTCCTTCGATCACCCCGAATGGGCGGGCGCGGTCGGCGCGACCGGCAACCTCGCGGCGAACGCGCTCGCGGCCGCGGCGGACGTCGTGATCGGGATCGGCACGCGCTGGTCCGACTTCACGACCGCGTCGCAGACGGTGTTCCGCAATCCTCTCGCCGAGTTCGTCTGCCTCAACGTCTGCGAGGCGGACGCCTTCAAGCAGGGCGGGTGCGCGCTGCTCGCGGACGCGCGCGCCGGGCTCGAGGACCTCTCGTGCGCGCTCGAGGGGTGGCGCATCGCCGACGCATACGCGGCCGAGGTGGCGCGTCTGCGCTCGGCGTGGGCCTCGGAGCGCGAGCGGGTGACGGCGCCGCGGGCCGGGGCCGCCCTGCCCTCCCAGGCCGAGGTGATCGGCGCGCTCGACGCGTTCGCGCGGCCGACCGACGTGATCGTGAACGCGGCGGGCAGCGCGCCCGGCGACCTGCACAAGCTCTGGCGCCCCCGCGACCCGAAGCAGTACCACGTCGAGTACGGCTACTCGTGCATGGGCTACGAGGTGCCCGGCGGGATCGGCGTGAAGCTCGCCGCTCCGGAGCGCGAGGTCCATGTGCTCTCCGGCGACGGGTCGTGGCTGATGATGTCGAGCGACCTCGCGACCGCGGTCCAGGAGGGGATCAAGCTGACCGTGGTCCTCGTGGACAACCACGGGTTCGCCAGCATCGGCGCGCTGTCCGGCTCGCTCGGCAGCGGGGGTTTCGGGACCGA
>VGRB01000581.1 GCA_016875475.1 Deltaproteobacteria bacterium | reverse complement strand
TCGTCCGACGAGCGCCACTCGATGTGGAAGGGGTCCGGCGGCAGGGGCCGCTCCAGGTCGGCGACCAGGAACGCCTTCAACTCGATCAGGCGGTGCTGCGCGTCCTCCCTGTCGATGGCCGCGTGGGTCCCGAGGTCGAGCACGACGCGACCCGGGGCGGGGGAGGGCATCTCGCTCCCCAGCTTCCCCACGACGGCGAAGTCGGGGGGGGCGAAGTAGCGATCGCTGTCGGTGTGGTAGAGCCGGATCGGCGCGGAGGCGTCGACGCCGTCCCAGGAGGCGAGCCCGAGGACGCTCAGAAGCGCCCGGTCCGCGAACCGGTCCGTCCGCGCCATGGCGGCGGCGTCCGGATCGAAGCTCTCCGCGAGCCAGGCCTCGGCGAACGTCGCGTTCGTGATCGCGGTCCGGCCCCGGACGAACGCCCGGCCCTCCTCCGCCGACAGCGGGACGGGGTTCCGCTTGCGCAGCAGCGCGTCGTCGGGAGGCCTGCGACCGCCGCGGACCTCGCCCGGGCCGCCGGCCGGGGCACCCCGGGGCGGGGGCTGCACGGCGGCCGGTGGCGTGCGGGAGCAGGCGAGCAGCACGCAAGCCGCCACCATCGTTCCCGTGCGCGACATCCCTGCCTCCCGTGGCCCGGCGGTCAGGCGCACCCCGACGCCCGCGGAACCCGGTACCCTGCGTGGGCCGGGATCGGCGAGACGCGCAGACAACCGCATTATTGATCGTCCGCACCTCGCTTGTCCCCTGCAACGGACGGCAGGACGCTTTCGCGACTCCCCCAACAACCCCTCGGCATCCGCCCGCGGGACCGCGCCTTCCGCGGGCCCGGAGCGTCCTTCGTGTACAATCCGTCGGCTGGAGGGCTCGCGCATGGCAGGGCAGGTGGAAGGCGATCTCGAAGGCCTGTCCGCGTGCCTCGGGCTGGCCCTGGGCTTCACGCTCGCCTCTGCCGCGTCGGACGGGCGACGGCTGTGCCTGGCGATCGCGTCGGACGAAGGTGTGCTCGATGTGGAGGTGGAGGCGCGGACGGACGGCGCCGCGTACTACCTGGCCGACGAGCGGCACGGTGTCCGGTATCGTGGGGAATCCCGCCTGTCCCCGGCGAGGGAGAAGCTGCTCAGGGGGCTCCTGCCGCGCCTCGCCGCGACGGACCTCGACGGGCTGCTGCGGCGGGTGCCCGCGGCGCGGTCGCCCGGGCCCGAGGCGCCGGCACGGGACGACCGGCGCCGCCCCCACCTCCGCCTCGATGGCTTCTACAAGCGCCTCGACCACGCCGGGGAGTGGTTCCGGATGTTCCGGCCGGAGAGGACGTACCCGGACGCTCACGTGCGTCTCCCCGCCGGCACCCGCGCGGTCCAGCACTGCACGAGGGAGTGCCGCTTCAACCACGCGGTCTCGGGCGTCGCGTCACTCCTGTTCTTCCGGGACGGCGGCAAGATGAACCCGCTCGGCCGGGAGGTGGAGTTCTCGTTCGTGGACGAGCAGGACGTGCTCGCGGGCCGCACGGTAGCGCGTCTGGCCGAGACGCTCGAGCGCGCTGCCGGGGGGCCGGGCGACCGCCCGCCCGCGATCCACCTCGCGACGACGTGCCTGCCCGAACTGGTGGGTGAGCACCCGGGCGGAATCGTCCGCGAGTTCGAGGAGCGCACCGGGGTCCGCGTGTTCTGGACGTCGAAGACCCTCGGCAGCTCGGATTCGTACCGTGGCTGGCTGGCGGCGGCGCTGCCGTCCGTCCCGTTCCGGGAACCGCGCGATCGGGCGGTGGTCCTCGCCGGGGTGCTCGACGAGCGGGACGCGCCGGAACTCGCCCGCCTCCTCGCCGGCATGGGGCTCGAGGTCGCGGGCCGTCTCCTGCCCGGACTCGACGTGGCCGCGATCCCCGGGCTGGCGGGCGCGCGCGCGGTGGTCTGGTGCGCCGATGCGTCCGACTGGGAGGGACCCGGGGGCGACGTGTTCGCGCCGTACCTTCCGTCCGTGCGCCCGCCGGCGCCGATCGGGGTGGTCGGCACGCTCGCCTGGGTGGACGCGGTCGCCGCGGCGCTGGCGCCGGAACGCCGCACGATCGCGATGGCGCAGGTGCTGGACGACTTCGAGTCGCGGCTTGCTCCGCTGCGGGCGGTCGCGGCCCGGGTGACGGTCGCGTTGGTCGGGGACGCGGCGGATCTCGATGCCATGAGCTTGCCGGACCTGCTGGGATTCTCGGTGTCGCGGACGCTCGGTGATCTGGGGTTCCGGGTCCGGCTCCTGGCCTACGTCGCGCCCGGCGACCCCGGCCCGGACCCGTCGGACGGATTCGAGCGCTTCGGGACGCCGGAGGAATTGGACGCGCGGCTCGCGGACGGCGTGGACCTGGCGCTCTCGCACTTCGCCCGCGACCCGCGCCTGGACGCGCACGGGATTCGCGGGTTCGACGAGTCCGTGTTCGGCGCCGGCCCGTCGGGCGCGGAGCGGGCCGTGCGCACGCTGCTGGGGCTTGCGTCCTCCCGCT
>VGRB01000580.1 GCA_016875475.1 Deltaproteobacteria bacterium | reverse complement strand
GAGCGGCGTGAACCTGACCACCCGGCAGGTCTACTCGCTCCTCGTGAAGGAGTCCGTGTCACGGGTGATCTACGTCCACAACCACCCGTCGGGGGACCCGAACCCCAGCCCCGAGGACGTGAGGTTCACCAGGAAGTTGATCGAGGCGGCGAAGCTCCTCGACATCCGCGTGCTCGACCACGTGATCGTGGCCGCGGATGGGTTCGTGAGCATGCGGGAGACGGTCAGGGCCGAGGTGGACTTCGGGTAGACCGGCCGGTCGATACCGACGCCGAGGAGGTTTCGCGATGAGGACCACTGACGGTCGGCTCGAGACCCGGTACGAGATCTGCGCCGACTGCGATGCGTTCATCGAACCGAACGAGGACGCGCGCCGGGACCGCCACCTGGCCGCCTGCGTCCACGTCGATGACGGAGATCCCGAGTACGACCACGACGCGACCCCGTCGGGGGACATCCGCTCCCTGGGGACCTGGCGCATCGAGAGGCCGGACCTGTTCGGGGAGCACGGGGACGGGCGGGTCGGTCCGAACAGCCAGTACCACGTCCACCTCGGCCCCGGCTGGAAGCTCGTCCCGTGCGGTGAGACGTGGAGGGTCGACGACCGGCGGCGCCTCACGAACGACCGTGTGGTCAGACTGCGGGCGGTGCGGAAGGAGGCCGCCGGAAGAACGGAGAAGGTCGTCGCCACCCGGTCGAAGGCCGAGCCGCCTTCTCGGGCCGGCGACATCGACGTGGAGAAGTACCTGGAGGACGCCTGCTGCCCGTTCTGCGGGTCGCCGCAGATCGAGGGCACCGGCCAGCGCGAGTACGACGACAACTGGTACACGAACCGCATCACGTGCACGGCCTGCGGCGCGGAGTGGGACGACGTCTACGAGGTGACGACCATCAACGTCGTCAGCGGACCGGAGCGAGACACCGGGACGGCGACGCCGGTGCAGTCGGGGGACGGGCGGTCTCTCCTGCACGGACCGGAACCGCCGAGCGACGGGGACCCCTGTCCGGAGTGCGGAACCACACTGGCAGTGGTCGTGGATGAAGGTGGCTCCCGCCTGACCTGCGCCGGGTGCGGTCTCGAATGGTGAGGAGAAGGAAGCATGAAACAGGTCATCAAGGTGCTCGCGGCCACGGTGCAGGGCATCGCCGGCCGCCTGTTCGAGATCGAGGTCGCCACCGTGAAGGGCGCCGGTGGGTACGAGACCCTCGGCCTCTCCGAAGCCGCGGCCTGCGAGTCGCGGGTCCGCGTCGTGTCTGCGCTCCGCCAGGAAGGGATCCGGCTCGCCGGGACCCGCGTGACGGTCAGGATCCCCGAGGGGATCGGCCGGAACGTGGCCCTGGCCGACCTCCCCATGGCCCTCGGCGTGCTCGTCGCCCTCGGCAAACTCCCGGCCGACGCCCTCGCCGGACGACTGGTCCTCGGCGAGTTGTCACTTGACGGCCTGGTCCGGCCCGTCCCCGGCATCCTGCCAATGGTCCTCGCGGCCAGGGAGGCCGGGATCGGGGAGGTACTCGTCCCGGTGCCGAGCATCGGCGAAGCCGCTGTGGCATCCGGCATCCGCTGTTGCGCCGCACTCACGCTGTCCGCGGTCGTCGAGCACATTACCGGCAGGGAGCCGCTGCCGACCGTGGCCGTCCCGATCGTGGAGAACGCCGGGACGATCGCCATCGACCTCGCCGACGTGTCCGGCCAGGCACATGTGAAGAGGGCCCTGGAGATCGCCGCGGCCGGCGGGCATCCGGTGCTGATGGTCGGCCCGCCGGGAAGCGGCAAGACGATGCTCTCGAGGCGGCTCGTCACGCTCCTGCCCCCGATGACCGAAGCCGAGATGATCGAGGTGACCTCGGTGCACTCGGTCGCGGGTCTGCTCCGTCGCCGGCCCGGCATGGTCACCCAGCGCCCCTTCCGGGCGCCGCACCACACGTGCTCGCCGGCCGCGATTGCGGGTGGGGGCACGCCCTCGAGGCCCGGCGAGGTCAGCCTCGCCCACCACGGCGTGCTGTTCATCGACGAACTGACGGGCTGGAGACGCGACGTACTGGAGGTCCTGATGCAGGCCCGATCGCGGCGGCAGGTCACGTCGGGCAGGTGTGGCGACGTGACCTACCCGGCGGACTTCCTGCCGGTCTTCGCGATGAACCCCTGCCCGTGCGGATGGCACTCGGACCCCCGGCACCGCTGCTCGTGCTCGCCGGACGACGTCGTCCGGTATCGGCTGGGCGCAAAGGGGGTCGCGGCCACGTGCGACATCCAGGTCGAGGTCCCGGCGGTGCCGTTCCGGGACATGACGCGCCGCGGAGGCGGCGAGACGTCCGAGGCGGTCAGAGCCCGCGTCGTTCGAGCGAGGGAGGCGCAGGCCGCCCGCGGCCCGACCCTGAACGCGAACCTCAGCCCCACGACGGCGACCGGCCTGGACCTGCCGCCCGAGGCCGAGCGCCTGATGGAGGCCGCCTGCAGTCGCCTGAGTCTCGGTCCGTATCAGGTCTCCGCCTGCGTCCTCG
>VGRB01000579.1 GCA_016875475.1 Deltaproteobacteria bacterium | reverse complement strand
ACGGGATTTACTACCCGGGAAACGAGGGGAAATGGGGGTAGACGAGGGCAAAGCGGATATTGGGCTCTTCACCCGCTTCGCTTGAAAAACCGAGGTGTTTCCCGGTGAGCCCAGAAGGACTTGAACCTTCAACCCGCGGATTAAGAGTCCGCTGCTCTACCAATTGAGCTATGGGCCCGGTGCCCCAAAGGCAGGCGGTTTTTACAGCCTCCCGCGATTCCTGTCAAGCGCGAGTGCGACCGCGCGAGCGACCATCTCGTCGTTGACCGCGTGCGGGGGCCTCTCGCCGCGGAGGACCGCAACGAGGTTCCGCGCCGCCAGGACCGACATGCGCGTCCGCGTGGCGCGCGACGCCGATGCGACGTGCGGCACCACGAGGCAGCCCGGGAACGAGAGCAGGGGGTGATCCGGCGGCAGGGGCTCCGGGTCGGTCACGTCCAGCGCGGCGCCGCCGATGCGGCCCGCGGCCAGCGCGCGCACGAGCGCGTCCGTGTCCACCACGGGCCCGCGCGACGTGTTCACGAGGATCGCGTGCGGCCGCATCGCCTCGAGCGCCGCGTCGCCGATCAGGTGGTGCGTGGCCGGGCCGTACGGCACGTGGATCGAGACGAAGTCGGACGCCACGAGCAGGTCCCGGAGGTCCTCGCACCGGGTCGCCCCGACTTCGGCGTCCGCAGGGCCGGCGGGAAGGCCCGGGTCGTGCCGGAGGACCCGCATCGCGAACCCGGACGCGCGGCGAGCGACAGCCCGGCCGATCCGGCCGAATCCGACCACGCCGAGAGTGCCGCCGTGGACGTCGGTCCCGAGCAGCACCTTCGGGCCCCAGGTCCGCCACTCGCCGCGCCGGACCACGTCGATGCCCTCGGGGATCCGCCGCGCCGCCGCCATCAGCAGCGCGAACGCGAAGTCCGCGGTCGTCTCGGTCAGCACGTCGGGCGTGTTCGTCACGACGATCCCGCGGCGGGTCGCCTCGGCCACGTCCACGTTGTCCACGCCGACCGCGTGTACGCTCACCACCCGGAGCCCGGGCCCGGCCGCGTCCATCACACCGGCGTCGATGCGCTCGGTCAGCAGCGCCAGCACGCCGCTCGCGCCACGGACGCGCGCGAGGAGGTCGGCCCGGGACGGCGGCAGGTCGTCCTGCCAGACGTCCACCTCGCAGCCGGCGTCCCGAAGGACCGCCAGGCCCTCGTCGAGGATCGGCCGCGTCACGAAGACCCGGGGCCTGCCGCTCACCTGTCTCCCTCCACCAGGATCGCCCTGAAATCCGAGACGTTCGTCCCCGTCGGGCCGGTGACGATCAGGTCCCCGAGGGCGGCGAAGAACGCGCCCGAGTCGCTCTCGTCCAGCGCGACACGCGCGTCGAGGCCGAGCGCCGCGGCCCGGCCGATCGTGTCCGGTCCGGAGACGGCCCCGGCGCCGCCGGACGCGCCGTCGATGCCGTCCGTGTCCGCGGACAGAACCCACACTCCGGGCGCCCCGTCGAGCGCGATCGCCGCGGCGAGCGCCATCTCCGTGTTCCGCCCGCCGCGACCGGCGCCGCGGACCGTCGCGGTCGTCTCACCCCCCGAGAGCAGCACGCACGGTCGTCCCGCCGTCACCCGGGTCGCGAGCGCCTGTGCTGCGAGCGCCTCCCCGACCGCGCGCGCGTCGCCCTCGATCCGGTCCGAGAGCACGATCGGCCTCACGCCCGCCGCCCGTGCAGCCATCGCCGCGGCGTCGAGCGACACGCGCGCCGAGGCCACCACGCGGTATTCCCCGGGGACGACGGAGGGCGACTCCGACAGGCCCGCACCCGGCTCGTCGATCCCGTACCGCGCGAGCACCGCGCGCGCGTCGCTCGCCGTCGTCGGATCCGGGACCGTCGGGCCCGATGCGATTGCGCCAGGGTCGTCGCCCGGCACGTCCGAGATGGCGAGCGTGACCACGCGCGCGGGCGCCGCGGCCGCCGCGAGCCTGCCTCCCTTGATCCCGGACAGCCGGCGGCGGACGCAGTTGATCTCGGCGATGGAGGCCCCGCAGCGCAGCAGCTCGCGCGTGACCGCCTGCTTGTCCGCGAGCGAGACGCCCGGCGCAGGCAGGGCGAGGAGCGCCGAGCCTCCGCCGGACAGGAGGCAGACCACAAGGTCGTCGGGCCCGAGCCCGGCCACGGCACGCAAGACCTCCCGCGCGCCCAGGACCGAGCCCTCGTCCGGGATCGGGTGCCCGGCCTCCACGACACGGATCGCGCCGACCGCGCCGCCGGCCGGCCCCCCGCCGTGCGGCACCACGACGATGCCGGACACCCCGGGCCATTCAGCGGCCACGGCCCGGGCCATCCCGGCGGCGGCCTTGCCCGCGCCGATCGCGACGACGCGTCCCCGACCCCCCGCGGGGCGGTCCGGCAGGTGCGGCGGCACCACGGCGAGCGGGTCCGCGGCTGCGACGGCGTCGCGGAGAAGCAGCTCCAGGAACTCGCGCTGTCGGGCCGGTCCCACGGTCCGGGATTGTCGCACGACGAGCCCC
>VGRB01000578.1 GCA_016875475.1 Deltaproteobacteria bacterium | reverse complement strand
GGGGGGGGACCGGTCGTCCGCGCCGGTGCTGGTGGGGGTGGGCACGTTCGTGCTGATGGCGCTGCTCCACCTGTGGCGCGTGCCCGGCGCCATCCTGATCGCGATCCTGGCCGGCACGGGCACGGCCTTCGCGACCGGCGTCGCTCCCCTCCCGGCGGCCGTCGTGTCGGCCCCGCCGTCGATCGAGCCCATCTTCGCCAAGGTGGACCTGCGAGCCGCCCTGTCCCTGTCGTTCCTGAACGTGGCGCTCGTCATCTTCGTCATGGACCTCGTGGACACGATGGGCACGCTCATCGGGGTCTCCAGCCGCGCCGGGTTCCTGGACGCGGACGGCAACCTCCCGCAGATCGAGCGCCCGATGCTGGCGGACGCGGTCGCGACGACGGTCGCGCCGATCCTGGGCACGACCACCGCGGGCGCGTACATCGAGAGCGCCGCGGGAGTGGAGGCGGGCGGCCGGACCGGGCTGGTCGCGGTCGTGACCGCCCTCCTGTTCCTGGTCTGCCTGTTCTTCTCGCCGCTGCTGACCGCGGTCCCGCCGTGCGCGTACGGCCCGGCCCTGGTCTTCGTCGGCCTGCTGATGGTCTCGGCGGTCGTCCACGTCCCGTTCGACCGCGTCGAGGAGCTGGTCCCCGCCTTCGCCGTGCTGGTCCTGATGTCGTTCACGTTCAACATCGGCGTCGGCATGACCGCGGGCTTCCTCCTCTACCCCCCGTTCATGGCCGCGGCCGGCCGCGTGCGCGAGGTGAAGGCGGGGATGTGGCTGCTCTTCGCCCTGTCGGTGGTGTTCTTCGTGTTCTACCCGTATGGGTAGGGGCACGGTGGCTGCGCCGTCCCGCCGACAGTCCCGCGGCGTCCTCGCCGCGGCGGGCACGAATCGGGTGCGGGCTCCTCGCGCGGGAGCGATCGCCGGTATGGGACAGCTTACGTCCTACGGGTCCGAGCGGTCGCTGTCGCATCCGCAGCAGAAGATGAAGTGCGGCGCGTTGGCACCCGGCACGCACCGGCACGAGTCGGCGTCCTCGTAGCAGCATTGGCAAGAGAAACCTGGCGGGCAGTCCCGGTCCTGGGGTAACCCGAAGTCGCCGCGCCCGCATTGGCAGGTGCGCTCGATGCAATCCACTGGCACCCGCGGCGGATGCGGCACGAAAGTGTATGGATCCCACGGGGCTTCGGGCACGGCGAGGTCGACGCACGTTGTCGGGTCCGGCGGAGAGCCAGGGAGTTCCATGACGTTGCCTGTCTCCGCCCGATCGTCGCTGCGCCCGGCAGTCGCGCACGCGGTGGCAGCAATCGCGGCGTTCCAGAGCAAGAGAAGAACGATCCGCGGGATCGTCATTGCCGCCTCCTGCGTTCCAGCGGACACAACGCCACGGCCGCCAACCCAAACAGCATGAGCACGGCCCATGGCGCCCAGGGGGGCTCGTTCGCGACCGAGCATCCCCCGCCTCCCGCCCCGTCGTCGACCGGAACGCCGTCATCCCGAGGCTCAATCGAGGGCACCTCAACGCCTTCCGCCTTCTCCGGGGCCGGCCCGAGGTCCGAATCCGGCCCGCCATCGGGCGCCTGGTCTGCGGCGACCTCGGCCCCCGAGTCGCCGGGGCTCGCGGTGTCCGTCGGGCCGGTCGTCTCGCCAGGGGCTTGGGAGTCCCCAGGTTGTTCGGGCGGAACCTCGACCTGTTCAAGCATCTCAGGAACGGGAAGGCACCCGTCCCCTCCGCATGGAACGCAGCCACCGCACTCGAATTCGCAGTAGTACGTGCACTTCCAATCCCATGCGCTCGTGCAGCAGTACGGGTCCATCCCGCAGACGCAGTCTTCGCACTCGCATGCCGGGCAGCCATGCACCTTCGTCTCTTCGCATCCGTAGCCGTAGGCACACTGCTTGAGGTCGGTACACCAGAAGCCCTCCGGGCACACGCCGCAGGAGCCTCCACACCCGTCGCTGCCGCACGCCCACTTGCCTTCCGGGCACGATGGTTCGCAGCAACTCCCGATCCAGCAGACCTCGCCCGCCTCGCAGGTTCCGCAGGTTCCGCCGCAGCCATCGGGGCCGCAGCTAGCCGTTCCACACGTGGTCTTGCATGTGAAGTCGCAGGCTCTTGGGTACTTGCCCGTAGGATCCTCGCCCCCGTCGGTCCCGCAGGTGTATGCCTGGATTTGGTCATCCCATCCGCACTCGGGGTGTGGGCAGGCCCCGGCCTGAAGCGTCCCGTCGTAGAAGCAGTGCACCAGTTGGTCTCCGTAGCAGCAGCCCTTCTCGGAAATGCTGTTGCATCCCCAGAGACACCGGTCGGCCGCGCAGGTTTGCCCCTCCTCGCAACCCCCGCATGACCCGCCGCAGCCGTCGTTCCCGCACGCCTTGCCGTCGCAGGAAGGCGTGCAGCACGCGCCGTCGGCGCATACTTGGTCTGGAGCGCATGCCCCGCATGATCCACCGCAACCGTCGGGACCGCATTCGACCCCGTGCGGGCATTTCGGTACGCACGCGAATTCGCAGTCCTTGGGA
>VGRB01000577.1 GCA_016875475.1 Deltaproteobacteria bacterium | reverse complement strand
GAATGCTCGGAACGAGCGGTGGGGGGGCAGGCAGGCTGGGGCGGGCACGGGCGCGGGCTCGGGCTCGGGTACTGGGGGCAGGGGCTACTTGAGCTGGGAGTCGGGGGCCAGCGGTTGCGAACCATCGGGTTCGCCGCGGTTGATCAGCGACACCCAGGCGCGCAGGAACCGCAGCTCGAGCGCCTCCTCGCGGTTGGCGGGCTTCCCGCCGGCCAGCAGGCTCAGGCGCGCGTTCAGCATGTCGAGCGCCTTGCGCGAGTCCCGGAACTCCTGGCCCAGCGTCTGCTCGGGCGTCTGGCTGTAGCGCTTGTCGGTCTCCTTCGCGAACTCGCGCGCGATGACCTGCGACAGGAAGTCCGGGTCGGGCTTGCCGGCCGGCGCGGCCTCCTTCACCTGCTTGATCGCGTCCTTGACCGCGGCCCCGAACGCGCGCGAGGAGTTCTCGAAGGACTTGGCCACGACGCGCGACAGCTCGCCCTCGAGCTGCTTGCGGAGCTGCGGGACCAGCTCGTGCAGGAGCGACTGCCGCAGGCCCTTCAGGAACTTCGGCATCCCCTCCACGAACGCCTTCTCGACCACCGGCCGGCCGTCCTTCACGGCCTGCCGCGTGGCGTGCGCCGCGACGCTCGCGATCGTCTCGGGCTTGAAGTTCTCCTTGATCTGGCTGGTCAGGTTCCAGAACACGACGAACAGAATCAGGGCGACCACTGCGCCCCCGATCAGCGTGTACAGCCGGCTCTTGCGGGCGGCCTCCAGGTCCTTGCGGAGAACCGCCACCACCTCCGGGATCGTCTTCGTGGTTTCCATCGGCAGCCTCCTCACTTCTTCTTCGCGGGCGCGGGCTTGCCGCCGCCCAACTCGACGGCCGAGTCGCCGCCCATCTTCTCGTAGACCAGCTCGATCCAGAGCGACAGGACCGTCTCCATCGTCGCCGGAGCGCCCTTGCCGTCGTCCGACGCCTTCAGCTTCTTGAACGCCCCGTCGAACTTCAGGATCGTGTCGTAGTACTGCATCAGCATCGAGTTCAACCGCTGCTGCGCGCCGAGCAGGAACGACTCCTGGAGGCTCGCCGCCAGCTTGTCGGTCGCCTCGGCCGTCGCCAGCTCGGGGAACGCCGCCCGCAGCTCTGCCGCCGCCTCCGCGCGGCTCTCGGCGGTCAGGAACTTCTTCATCGTGCCCTGGATCGACTGCTTGATGTTCTCCTCCAGCAGCCTGGCCTCGGTGTTGAACTTCTCGCCGATCTGGGGGGCCGCGGCCTCCAGCTCCTTGGTCAGGGCGAGTTCGGCCTTCGGCAGGACGTTCCTGACCAGCGTGCCCAGCTCGTCCGCGATCAGCGGCCACGTCGCCTCGGCCTTCCTGGCCATCTCGGCGCCGAACTTGTCGACGTCGAAGCGCCGGAAGTGGTTGACGATGGCCATCGACCACGCCGCGATGATCACCAGCAACAGCAAGACGATGCCCCACCGCAGCATCCGGGTCTGCTTCTGCAGGCCCTTGATCTGCACGAGGAGCGGTCCGACCTCCTGGACCCCTTCCGTGTTCCGGTCCGTTCCTTCCATGGTCCTCCTCCTCTTGTCCCTCTGCGATCTGCCCCCGTGATGCCCGCCCCACGGGAGCGTGCGGACACGAGTCTAGATCAAGTCAAGGAAAAAGTGGAAATCCCATGACATCAACGATAGCCTTCCGCTCCGGACCGCACGGGACGGCCCTTGGCGAGACCCCACCTCCTCGAGATGACCCCCCGCGACCTCGCGGCGCACCTGCGGTCGATCGGCGTCATGGTGCGCGACGAGGAGACCCGGCGCGTGCTCGGACACGCGATCTCGCTCGGGCGGCCCGGGTTCCCGTCCGCCCGGCCGGTGCCCGGCCGCGTGGCCGATGCGATCACCGCCACGACCGACCGGCAGGGCCTCGAGGTGGTCGCCCGCGTCGAGGACCCGACCGACCGGTTCGTGCGCTACGTGTTCCGGTCGCCGGACGGCGCGCTGTCCGAAGCCGTGCGCATCCCTCTCGAGGCGCCCGGCCGCTTCTCGGTCTGCCTGTCGTCGCAGGTCGGGTGCGCGATGCGGTGCGCCTTCTGCGCCACCGGCCGGCTCGGGTTCTCTCGCGACCTCGCGGCCTGGGAGATGGTCGCCGCCTTCTGCGCGGTGCGCGACGAGGCGCCCGGCCGCGTGTCCGGCGCGGTCTTCATGGGACAGGGCGAGCCGCTCGACAACCTCGACGCGGTCCTCCGCGCGGCCCGCGTCCTGTGCGACCCGTGCGGGGGACGGATCAAGGCCGAGGCGGTCAGCATCAGCACGGTCGGGATCGTGCCGGCGATCCGGCGCTACGCGGCCGAGGGCCATCCGTACCGGCTGATCGTGTCGCTGACGTCCACGGTCCGGACGCGCCGCGCGGCCCTGCTGCCGGCCGCGTCCCGCTGGTCCGTCGAGGAGGTCTGCGACGCGATCCGTGACTACGCGGCCGCGGCGCGCAACCGCGTGACCGTCGCGTGGGTGGTGCTCGGCGGGGG
>VGRB01000576.1 GCA_016875475.1 Deltaproteobacteria bacterium | reverse complement strand
GCGGGGCCAGGGCTCCCGGACTGCGACGACGAGGACCCGTGCACGGCCGATTCCTGCGACCCGAAGAAGGGCTGCGTGCACGCGGCCGCGTCCGGCGCCCCGTGCGAGGACGGCGACCCCTGCACGCTCGGCGACTTCTGCGAGGCCGGGAAGTGCCGGTCGAGCGGCACCAAGGTGAACTGCGACGATCAGAACCCCTGCACGTCGGACGGGTGCGACGAGTCGGGGAAGTGCTTCCACCTCCCGAACGACCTGCCGTGCGACGACCGGAACCCCTGCACGGTCGGTGACTTCTGCTCGCTCGGCGCGTGCCAGCCCGGCGGGGGCGACCTGCCGTGCGCGGACGACAAGCTCTGCACGGACGACGCGTGCGTGCCCCCGATCGGGTGCGTGCACACCCCGAACAACGCCGCGTGCACGGACGGCGACGCCTGCACCATGGGCGACCGCTGCATGTCGGGGGTGTGCGTGCCGGGCGATCTGGTCGCCGCCTGCGACGACGCCAACCCGTGCACCTTCGACGCGTGCAGCCCGAGCCAGGGCTGCGTGTTCACGCCGGACGAGGGCCGTCCCTGCGACGACGGCAACCCGTGCACCGTCGACGATGAGTGCGGGCTCGACGGCACGTGCCAGGGCCTGTCGAACGAGTGCGACGACGGCAACCGGTGCACCCGCGAGATCTGCCTCGGCGGCGGCCAGTGCGCCCACGAGCTGATCGACACGCCGGAGTGCAAGCCGGAGATCGTGGTCACCTACCCGCCGCGCGGCGCCTGGATCAAGGGCCCGCCGGACACGGTGACCGTCACGGGATTCGTGACGAGCACCGGCGGCGCGGTCACGCAGTTCACGATCAACGACGCGAACGTGGCCGTGGCCGCGGACGGCAGCTTCTCGTGGCCCATGACCCCGACCACCGGCACGAACTTCCTCGTCTTCCGCGCCTCGAACCAGGCGGGCGGGCTCGCCAAGGGCGTGCGCGGGTTCGTGTTCGGCCGCCAGTTCTACCCCGCGGACCCGGCGACCGCGCCGCAGGCGGGGGTCAACGACGGGATCGCGGTCTTCCTGGGCAAGACCGTGTTCGACGACAACGACACGTCGAACGCGGACGACTTCGCGACGATCATCTACCTGCTGGTCAAGGGCACGGACATCGCGAGCCTGATCCCGAACCCGCTGGCGGTCCAGTCGATCGGCTGGTGCACCGCGACCATCCGCGGCAAGAACATCAAGTACGGCGATCCCCAGATCGACCTCTACCCGATCAACGGCGGGCTGCACGCGCGCGTCCGGTTCACGAACTTCTCCATGAACATCGACGCCGACATGAGCGGCTTCGCATGCCCGAGCGCGTCGGGGACCGTCAAGGCCAGCGCGATCACGGTCGAGCTGGACCTGCTCGTCTCGGTGCCGTCGCCGGGCGACGTCAAGGTGAAGCTCGCGAACCAGCAGGCGCGCGTGGACGGGCTCGACATCAACCTCGACGGGGTGCTCGGGTTCCTGCTGAACTGGCTGATCGACCTGTTCAGCGGGACCATCGCGGACCAGATCGAGTCCATGGTGGTCGGCCAGATCGACCAGTTCGCGGGCGTGCTGGAGGACGCGTTGAAGTCGCTCGCGATCCACGAGGTCCTGACAATCCCGCCGCTGCTCGGGGCGGGCAAGACCGTGGACGTGACGATCGACGCGGTCGTGTCGCGCGCGGACTTCGACGCGTACGGCGGCGTGGTCGGGCTGAAGGCGTCCGCGGTCACGGCCAAGGGCGTGCCCTACTCGCCGCTCGGGTCGGTGGCGCGGTCGGGCTGCCTCCAGCCGGGCAACGCCTTCCACTTCATCGAGAAGAACGAGCTGGAGTTCGGCATCTTCGACGACCTCCTGAACGAGATCCTGTACGCGGTCTGGTACGGCGGCACGCTGGAGATGGACGTCGACGTGGCCTCCCTCGGCGGCGACATCGACCTGTCGAAGTACGGGGTGTCGGACCTCGTGGTGCACCTCTCGTTCATGCTGCCGCCGACCATGACCGACTGCACGCCGGACGAGCACTTGTCGCTGCGGATCGCGGACATCCGCATCGACGCGAGCCTCGTGATGGGCGGCCAGCCGATCGTGATGGAGGCCTACGCGTCGGCCGACGCGCGAGCGTCGGTCGGGGTCGTGGACAAGCCGACCGGGCCGGAGCTGTCGCTGGCCGTCGAGGACATCGAGCTCGCGGAGGTCGAGGTGGCGAGCGCGACCGGCGGCGCGGCCGGCAAGTACGCGCTGACCGGGCTCATCGAGACGCAGATCCTGCCGCTGATCTTCGAGCAGCTCGGGGGCGGCTTCCTCGCGTCCTTCCCGATCCCGGAGATCGACCTCGGCGGGCTGGTGCCGGGGATCCCGGCCGGGACGAGCCTGTCGATCTCGCCGCAGGAGGTCTACCGGTTCGAGGGGTACTCCGTGTTGAGCGGGGATGTGAAATGAGAGAGCGCAGGGGACGGCGGGCTCGGATTCGGGTTCGGGGACGGGGGAGCGTGGAGCTGCTGCCCC
>VGRB01000575.1 GCA_016875475.1 Deltaproteobacteria bacterium | reverse complement strand
GGGGCCGTCCTTGTCCGTGTCCTTCTGGTCCGGGTTCGCGTCGTTCGGGCAGTTGTCGGAGGCGTCCGGCACGCCGTCCTTGTCCTTGTCCGGCGGCGGCGTCACGACGGGCGTGAGCCCGATGCTGCCCCAGATCTCCCCCCCCGCGGGTACGGTCTTCGTTGAGGAGCCCGGCTTGTACCCGGACGCGGTCGCGGTCGCGGTGTAGGTCCCGGCATCGACCGAGAACTCGAAGAAGCCGGTCGACGACGACGTCGTGGACAGGCCGTTCGACAGGCTGACCGAGGCGCCCGCAATCCGGTCGTTCGAGTCCGGATCCTTGTAGACCACGCCCTTGTAGAGGCCCTTCTGGGGAGTCGTGTTCGGGGTCAGGCCGATGCTGCCCCAGACCTCGGTGCCGGCGAGCACGGTCTTGGTCGACGTGTTCGACTGGTACCCGGCCATGGACGCGGTCGCGGTGTAGGTGCCCTCCTCGACCTCGAACTCGAAGAACCCGGTGGCCGACGACGTCGTGGACAGGCCGTTCGACAGCTTGACCGTGGCGCCCGCGATCCGGTCGTTCTGGTCGGGGTTCTTGTAGACCACGCCCTTGTAGAAGCCTTTCTTGGGCGTGATCCCGCCCTGGCAGGACTTGCCGTAGTACGAGCACACCCCGGCCGCGATGCCGTTGCCGATCTTGTTCTGGCCGTCCGAGGACTTCAGGAACGCGGACTCCGACGGGGGGTGGCCGGCGTAGCCCGACGTGGTCGCGCAATCGTGGAACACGGCCTCGGTCAGGCAGGCGTACATGTCGGTCGCGTTCAGGACGTGCAGGTTGTCGCGGTACTTCAGCCCGCGGGACTGGTACGGCAGCTTGGACAGGAGCCCGTTCTGCACCGCGTTCGCGAGCGTCTTGCCGCCGTTCGACAGGTAGAGCGTCTCGGTCCCGTGGCCGCCGCCCGCGTTCGTGTGGATGCTGACGAAGATGTCCGCGCCCCAGGAGTTCGCGTTGTACGGCGAGTTGTAGAAGTCCTGATCCACCTTGGCGTTGAACCCGGCGCCGTCGAGCACGCCTTCGGCGATGTTCGCGTAGATGATCGCGTACTGGGCCTCGTTCCCGCCGCCCGCCACGGGGTTCGACGTCTGGTCGCTCGGGTTCAGGTAGACCTTCTGGGCCGACGCCGCCGCGGGGACGAGCACGAGCAGCGCGAGGACGAGGAAGGCGAGCCGCTTCATGGCGCCACCTCCTGCGCCGGGAGCCGGCCGACGAGCAGGTCGCCGGTCAGCGCGTCCACGAACGCCACCCACTGCCCGTCCGGGGACACGGCCGGCTCGACCTCGGCCCTGCCGTCCGTCAGCGCGAGCAGCCGCTCGGCGCGCGTCGTCACGTCGATCGCGTACAGGTCGCCGGACCACACCCGCATCGAGTCGTGAACGATGCGCGAGAACACGACCGTCCGGCCGTCCGGGTGCCAGGTTGCGCCGTACCCCTGGCCGAGGTCGGTCGCGCGGCCGTCCGCGAGGTCCACCACCCACATGTGCCCGCCCGTCGCCCGGCTCTCCGCGACCAGGACGCGCCTGCCGTCCGGGGACAGCCGCGGGTGGAAGAAGCCGGGGCCGCCCAGGAGCACGCGCGAGCCTTCGCCCGCGGGGCCGAAGCGGTGGAACACGATCGTGTCGTCCGGCTCGCGCGACACCGCGTACCCGGACCAGGCGCGCACGTCAACGTCCGTGCCCTGCACGCCGTCCAGGACCACGGTCAGGCGGTCCCCCTCGTCCACGCGGACGACCTGCCCCATCGACGACGCGAACCACGCGCCGACCGAGGCGTCGAAGACCGCGGACCCGGCCTTCTCCGAGCGCGCGAGCCCGCCGAGCCCCCGGAGCGGCGCGGTCAGCAGGCCGCGCGGGGTCCAGACCGGGTCCGCGCCGCGCGCGCCGGCCGCGTCGACCTTCACCGGGGCGGCAATCGTGGCGACCGCGAGCGGCTCGAATCCGGCCCCGGGGACCGCGGCGACCACGCGCCCGGGGACGACGTCCGCGTGCGCTGCGGCAGGGACCGTCGCGACCGCCAGGATCGACACGAGGATGACCGGGCGCATGACTCGCCTCCGCCAGAAAGGCCGTACGATTGTGGCGCATCTTCGGGGGAATTGCACGGGGGTTCGGAGCGCAGCTACGCACCCGGGAGGAGACCCGAGATGCAGACCCCGCTGGTGCCGGGCAGGCCCGGGATGCCGCCCGGGAAGCAGGTCCAGCCGTCCGGGCACTCGCCCTGGGCGAAGATCGCCGTGCACTCCATCGTGCAGATCCTCACCCCGGTCCGCATGAGCATGTCGCGGCAGACGAGCCCGGTGTAGCAGTCCCCGTCGGTCTCGCACGCCTTGCCGAACTCCTCGATGGGGGGGGACTTGACGCACGCGCCCTGCGAGCACGTCAGCCCCTCGGAGCAGTCGCCGCACGACCCGCCGCAGCCGTCGCCGCCGCACGCCTTGCTCGCGCAGTCCGGCTTGCAGGATCCGCAGCAGTCCACGCGGTCCGGGCAGCCCC
>VGRB01000574.1 GCA_016875475.1 Deltaproteobacteria bacterium | reverse complement strand
CCGCGGTGCGGCGGCCGGTCACGCCGTGGAAGTCGAGGAACGGCACGAGCCGCGCGGCGAGGGCCAGGTCCGCGGCGACGAACACCGACTCGCGACCGCACGGCGCCCGGTCCGGCAGCCGCGACAGGTCGCCTGCCAGCCTGGACGCCAGGTCGTTCTGCTCGCCCGCCCCCCGGGGCAGCACGCGGACGGCCAGGATCCGGCCTCCCGCCGTCTCGTACGCGGCGCGGAACGCCTCCGCCACCGATCGGCCCCACGCCGAGTCCACGTGCAGCACCACCGCGGCAGGCACGCCGTCCGCGACCAGCCTCCGGGCCAGCGCCGCCACGGGCTCGCGCCGGGGCGTGCCCACCCAGGCGACGCGCGTCCGCGGCCGGCCGTCCGGCTCGGACCCGAGCGCGAGGAGGGGAACCCCGGCCGCCTCGGCCGCATCCGCGAGCGCGACGGACTCCCGATCGCCGAGGCCGCCGATCAGCCCCACGCACCCGTCCGCGGCGACCTGCGCGACCGCCGCGGCGGCGTCGGCCGGGGTCCCGCGGGTGTCGTAGCGCCGTAGCGGCGGCAGGTTCGCCTCGGCCCACGCGGCGTCGACCGCGGCGAGGATGCGCTTCCCGAGCGCGGCGTGCGGGCCGGACAGCGGAAGCGCCACGCACGCGGGAGGTCGCTCGGCGACGGGCGCCGACACGGGGTCGGGCTCCTGGGCCGAGGCCGAGGCCGCAAGCAGCAGGACGAGCGCGGCGAGTCGAGGCAGGGACCGGGTCATGGCTACCCGGAGGCGTCGCGGTACATCAGCTCGGCGATCCGGTACGAGGACTTCTCCAACGCCTTGATCGCGTTCAGGATCGCGGTCGAGTCGTTGGCCGCGCGCGCGCGCCGGCACGCGTCGATGTCCATGTGGATGCGCGCGATCTCCTCGTCCGTCAGGTAGTTCAGGAACTCCTCGAGCGAGCGCTCGGTCGTGTAGATCAGGCCGTCGGCGCGATTCTTCAGGTTCGCGATCTCGCGCCGCGAGTCGTCGTCGCGCGTGGCCTCCTCGGCCTCCTTCAGGATGCGCTCGACGTCCTTCTCGTTCAGCCCGGACGTCGGCCGCACGCGCACGGTCTGGACGTTTCCGGTGCCGAGGTCGCGCGCGGAGACGCTCAGGATCCCGTTGACGTCGACCTCGAACGTGACCTCGATCTTCGGGATGCCGCGCCGCGCGGGCGGGATGCCGATCAGCTCGAACCGCGCGAGCGACTTGTTGTCGCGCGCCATCGGCCGCTCGCCCTGGAGGACGTGGATGTTCACGAGCGGCTGGTAGTCCTCCGCGGTCGTGAAGACCTCGGACAGGGAGCACGGGATCGCGGAGTTCCGATCGATCAGCTTCGTGAACATGCCGCCCTGGGTCTCGATGCCGAGCGACAGGGGGACGACGTCGAGCAGGACCACGTCGCCGACGTCGCCCTGGAGGATGCCGGCCTGGATCGCCGCGCCGACCGCGACCGCCTCGTCCGGGTTCACCCCGCGGCCGGCCTGCTGGGTGAAGAACGCGCCGACCTTCTGCTGGACCAGCGGCATCTTGGTCATGCCGCCGACCAGGAGCACATCGTCGAGGTCCTCGGGGCCGATGCCCGCGTCCGCCAGCGCCATCTTGCAGTGGTCGATCGTGCGGTCGATCAGGTCCTCGATCATGCCCTCGAGCTGGGACCGCGTCAGGGTGTACTGGAGGTGCAGCGGGCCCGAGTCGTTCGCGTGTATGAACGGCAGGTTGATGTCGACCTCGCGGACGCTGGAGAGGTCGATCTTGGCCTTCTCGGACGCGTCGCGCATGCGCTGGAGCGCGACGAGGTCCGTCTTCAACTCCACGCCGTTGGAGCGCTTGAACTCCTGGCAGAGCATGTTGACGATGCGGGTGTCCACGTCCTCGCCGCCCAGGAACGTGTCGCCGTGGGTGGTCTTGACCTGGAACACGCCCTCGCCCAGCTCCATGACCGAGATGTCGAAGGTGCCGCCGCCGAGGTCGTAGACGGCCACGCGGCAGTTGGCGCGCCGGGTCAGCCCGAACGCGAGCGCCGCGGCGGTGGGCTCGTTGATGATGCGGAGCACGTTCAGGCCCGCGATGCGGCCCGCGTCGCGCGTCGCCTGGCGCTGCGTGTCGTCGAAGTACGCCGGGACGGTGACGACCGCGTCGGTGACCTTCTCGCCGAGGTAGTCCTCGGCGTACTCGCGCATGCGGGACAGGATGGTGGCGGACACCTCGGGCGGCGAGATCACGCGGCCGCCGACGTCGACCGCCGCATCGCCGTTCGCGGCCTTCGCGACCCGGTACGGGTAGCTCCCGAGCACGCGCTGGACCTCGGGCGAGTCGTACTTGCGCCCCATCAGGCGCTTGACCGCGAACACCGTGTTTCGCGCGTTGGTGATGGCCTGGCGCTTCGCCACGGCCCCGACCAGGGTCTCGCCGTTCTCGCCCACCGCCACGACGGACGGCGTGGTGCGGCTCCCCTCCTGGTTCGGGATGACAACCGGGTTGCCGCCTTCCATGACGGGG
>VGRB01000573.1 GCA_016875475.1 Deltaproteobacteria bacterium | reverse complement strand
CGTTGCGGCCGCCCTGGGCCCCCTTTGCGGCCCGGGGGCCGCAAAGGGGATCCGCGAAACCGCTCGGCCATCCGCTCGCCCCCGGCTGCGTCGGACCGATGATTTGGGCTTCCGTTGCGCGCCCGCGCGATCCTGTCTACAATGCCACCCGATGAACTTCCTGACGGACTTCTTCAGGCAGTTGTTCCTGTCGCGCGTCAGCGGGGCGCAGGTCTCCGCGATGGGCAAGGCCTACTCGGTCCAGGCGCGCGCCAAGAGCAAGGTCGCGGGCAAGTTCAACCAGGTGGTGGACAAGGGGGTCGCGAAGGTGGCGAACCCCGTCAAGGGTGCCATCAAGGGCAGGCAGGGCGGCCAGGGACCCTCCCAGGGTGGCGCGAAGTCCGCCGGCGGTCCCCCCGGGGCGGGGGGCGGCGAGAAGGAGAAGAAGAAGATGGGGTTCTTCTCGTTCGGCAAGAAGACCAGCAGGGAGCCCGCGGTCCAGGCCGGGGACGAGGGCGAGGGCGAGGCCAAGACCCAGGCCATCAACATCAGCCAGTTCGAGGACACGAACTTCAAGCCGTGCGTCGGGTGGGTCGTGATCATGGAAGGGGCCCAGAAGGGGCGCGACTTCCGCCTGGTCCCGGGCCGCAACCGGCTCGGCACGGACGCGGACATGGAGGTCGTGCTGACCGACCCCTACGTGTCGTCGCACCACGCGACCCTGGTCTACAACGACGAGGGGCTGTGGAACCTGAGCGACGCCGGATCCACGAACGGCACCAAGGTGAACGGCAAGCGCGTGATGCAGGCGGTCGTCGTGGACAACGACACGCTGACGATCGGGCACACGGTGCTCCGGTTCAAGGCGCTGGACTAGCGAGCGCGGAGGAGGGAAGGGGATGGTGTGGACCCGTGCCGTCGCCGGCGTGCCGGCCCTCGCGATGCTGCTCGCCGCGTCCCAGGCCGCGCTGGCGGCGGACGCCGGCAAGGTCGAGGTCAGGACCTTCAACGCCGACTCGTACCGCGAGAAGGGCGAGCTGACCTTCACGGTCGACGTGAAGGACGACAGCGGGCCGGTCGACGCGCTCGACAAGGCCCAGTGGATGCTCGGGGTCGGCGAGCCGAACGCCGAGCTGACCGCTGTCGCGCCGCAGACGTTCCGGGCGTCCGGCGGGATCACGTCCGTCCTGGTCGTGCTCTCGGCGACCGGCAGCATGATGGGCCAGGACGAGTCCGACACGACCGCGAAGGACCGCAAGCAGCCGCCGATGCACTATGCGCTGGAGGGCCTGGCGGCGCTCAAGCCCGCGCTCGCGAAGCAGGACAAGATCACGGTCGGGTGCTACGACGAGGCGACTCTCGGCGCGGACAAGCTCGTGAAGATGCAGGGCGCCGGGTCCGCCAACCTCGCGAAGACCGTGGAGGACGTGCGCTCGGCGTGCCATCCGGACGAAGGCGGAGGCGAGCCGCCCCGGCTGAAGACGGTCCTGTCGAACGTGATCTCCGACTGGCTCGTCCGCAACAAGGAGGTCGACCGCTGCGTCGTCGTCATCGTGACCGACGGGAACAGCAAGGAGGCGATCGACGGCGACTGGTGGCGCCCGCTCCAGGCGAAGGCCGGGAGGGCGTGGCTGGAGCTGTACGTGGTCGGGCTGGCGGACGCGGCGTTCGATCCCGCCAAGCTCGAGGCGCTCGCCAAGGGCGGCGTGCTGCGGCGCGCGGAGAAGCGGACGAACCTGCCGGACGAGATCGGCGCGCTCGCCCCGCTCGTGGCCGGGGCGGGCCTGTACCGCGTGCAGTACACGGTGGCCGACAGCATCAAGGGGCCGGACGTGAGCCTCGTGCTTGCGGCCAAGGACGCGCGCGGCCTGTTCAGGTCCGATCCCGTGCCCATGGGACAGCTCCAGCGCAAGTCGAGCTGGCTGCGCGTCGTGATCCTGGTCGCGGCCATCCTGGTCGGCGCCGCGTTCCTGGTCCTGCTGATCCGCTACCTCGTCGCCGCCGCGGCCGAGCGCCGCCGCCGCCGCGAAGAGGAGGCCGCCGCCGCCGCGAACCAGCAGTACGACGGCCCCGCGCGCGGCCGCCTGATCGTGCGCGACGGCCCGGCCAAGAACCAGAGCTTCCCGCTGATCGATGACCTGACGTACGTGGGCCGGTCCGCCGAGAACCACGTGGTCATCCCGGACAAGACCGTGTCCAAGCGGCACATGTCCATCCGCATCCACGACCGGACCTACCAGCTCGAGGATCTCCAGTCGGTCGCCGGCGTCTACGTGAACGGCCAGAAGGTCGTGAAGGTGCACCTGAAGGACGGCGACTCGATCCGGATGGGGTCGACCGAGATGCAGTTCAGGCTGGCGTAGTCGTCGGCCTCCTCCCCGCCTGCCCGCGCTCCGCGATCCCGCGCTCCGCGCGAACACCCCGCCTGCCCGCGCTCCGCGATCCCGCGCTCCGCGCGAACACCCCGCCTGCCCGCGTTCCGCGATCCCGCGCTCCGCGCGAACACCCCGCCTGCCCGCGATCCGCGATCCCGCGCTCCGCGCGAACACCCCG